>JALVVQ010000203.1:8797-9978 GCA_027023325.1 Campylobacteraceae bacterium
CCGGTGGAGACAAACGCTTCGTAGCCCTCCCCAATCCTGATTTTGATGCCTTCCGTACCGGGAAAGCCTACGGTAACAGAGGACAGTGCAACCCCACCTATTTCACAGTGGGAAACCTGGTCAAATACTTGCAACAGCTACGAGATAAGCAGGGAATAAGCAGTGAGGAGATCGTACGAAACTATGTCTATGTCACTGCCAATGGCTGCGGCCCCTGTCGCTTCGGGATGTATATCACTGAGTATCGCAAGGCACTCACTGATGCCGGGTTTGAGGGATTTAGACTTTTTAGCTTTGAGCACAACAAAGTCAGCGACAGCGAGGGAGGAGAGCACACCTTGACCTTCCCTCCTTCCTTTTTCGTCAAGCCGATCAAGGCAGTGATGATCGGGGATATTCTGACGATTCTGACTCATCAGATGCGACCCTATGAGATCGATCCAGGGAGCACGGACAAGGCAGTAGATCAATGCTATGCTATCGTAGCAGAAGCATTTGAGCAGAAACAAAGCTTACGAAAAGCATTACAAAAATGCAGAGAGATACTGGCAGCTGTCAAGCTGGATCGTTTACAGGTTAAACCCAAGGTATTGATCATGGGTGAATTCTGGGCGGCGATGACCGAGGGTGATGGTAACTACAATCTCCACCGCTTTTTAGAGAGTGAAGGGGCGGAGTGTATGCCTCAGCCGATCATGAACCGCCTACTCCTGAGTCTTTGGGAGGGGGGATACTTCTTTGACAAGAAGGTTGATCTAGAAGATGAAGATGCGCCCATGATAGACTTTAGGAGTATGAGAGTCAAGCTCTCCTTGGCTGTTGTCAAACGCATTGTCAAAATGCATTTTGCTTACTATGCGAGACTGCTTGGGTTACGAGGCTATGCCTTGCCCAATATAGAAAAGCTTGCTGCCCTTTCTGAAGCCTATTTCCCTGCAGATGTCGATGGGGGAGAGGGGCACATGGAGGTCTCTCACCTGCTGGAGTGCATCGAGGAGAAGCTGGCACACCTAGTCATCTCTGTCAAGCCCTTCGGCTGTATGCCCTCCTCCTCGGTCTCGGATGGGATACAGTCCTTGGTAGTCAGCCGCTACCCCTCTGCCAATTTTCTCTCCATTGAGACCTCAGGCGAAGGCGCTGCCAACTTCTACTCCAGAGTACAGATGGCACTGTTCAAAGCC
>JALVVQ010000204.1 GCA_027023325.1 Campylobacteraceae bacterium
TTGGCGGCACTATTCCCTAACCGTTTTGACAATCTTCAGGAGCTCTATTACTCTCTGATGCCCGGTACCGGGTTGATTGAGCAGCAGAGCGAAGAACAGTTCTACGCTAACCTCATCAAGCTGCACAGTACCAGTTCACTCACTTAAGGAAACTATCCCATGACATTACAAAAACTCTTTCTTACTTTCTTTGGTGCCGGACTCAGCCCCAAAGCACCTGGCACCATAGGCACACTGGCGGCACTTCCTGTAGGACTTGCCATTATCTATTATCTAGGGATGCAGACACTTTTTTTGGTGACTTTTGTCATCAGCATTGTCGGAATCTTCGAGATCAACAAATATGAACGCAACACTGGGATACACGACCATCAGCAGATTGTAATTGATGAGGCTGTAGGTATATGGCTCTCACTCATGGTCGCACTCTCTACCGCTATCAGCGTCTCTTTCCCTTATGCTGAACTTGCTGCGATTGTACTTAGTTTTTTAACTTTTCGACTCTTTGATATATGGAAACCCTCTACCATCGGAAAGATTGACAGAGATGTCGATGGGGGGTTGGGCGTAATGGGAGATGATATTCTTGCAGGTATCGCAGGTGGACTACTTAGTGCAGTCATTCTGCTTGGTGTCGAAAAACTTTTCTCTTTTTAGGAGGCTGCCTACTGCCTCCTAGGCTGGATGCTTCTGTGTTTTATACACAAGTTCACGCAGATGTGTACGATACTCAGTATAGTCAAAGGTTTCCACTCTAGCAACCCCATCCTCTACTGCCTGCTTCGCGACAGCGGAAGCCACCCAGATAAGCACCTCTTTGTTGAAGGGGAGTGGAATAATATGTTTCTTTCCATAAGAAATCTCATCCATATGATAGGCTGCTTTAACATAGTAAGGCACAGGCTCTTTGGCCAGCGCAGCCAAGGCTTTGGCGGCGGCAAGCTTCATATTTTCAGTGATCTTTCTGGCGCGTACATCCAATGCACCTCTAAAAATGAAGGGGAAACCAAGTACATTATTGACCTGGTTGGGATAGTCACTTCTTCCCGTACCGACGATAGCATCGTCTCTCACCTCTGCGACCTCCTCAGGCGTGATCTCCGGTACTGGGTTTGCCAAAGCAAATATGACGGGATGGTCTGCCATCGTAGCAACCATCTCTTTGGTGAGTGCGCCTGGTTTACTGAGCCCCAAGAACATGTCTGCACCTGCAATCACATCAGAAAGCGTTTCATGTGCCGTCTCCACTGCAAACTCTTGCTTGTATTTGTTTAAATCACTCCTGCTGGTTCGGATCACTCCTTTAGAGTCACATACATAGAGATGTTTCACCCCCAAATCACGATACATACGCGCACATGCCAACCCTGCTGCACCTGCACCGCTGATCACCACACGAACTTCTCCAATCTTTTTATCTGTCAGCTCAGTCGCATTCAGCAATGCCGCAGAAGTAATAATCGCCGTACCATGCTGGTCATCATGGAATACAGGGATATCCAGCATCTCCTGAAGTTTTTTTTCAATCTCAAAGCATTTGGGTGCCTTGATATCCTCTAGGTTTATCCCTCCAAATGTAGGTGCAATGGCAGCAGTAGCAGCCACGATCTCGTCTATCTCATGGACATCCATCTCAATATCGAAGGCATCAACATCAGCAAACATTTTGAAAAGTACCGACTTTCCTTCCATGACAGGCTTACCGGCTATCGCGCCAATATCACCCAAACCCAATACAGCTGAACCGTCAGAGACAACAGCGACGAGATTGCTTTTATTAGTATACTTATACGCCAAATCTTCATCTTTCTCTATCTCTAGGCACGGGATAGCCACACCTGGCGTATATGCCAACGCGAGATCCTGCTGCGTATCACATGGCTTGGTTACTTCTATGGCAATCTTGCCACCTTCATGATATTCAAGTGCCTTCGTACGGTTGTCGATACTCATAGTTTCGTTTCCTTTAAATGGTAAAAGTTTCGGAATTGTACTCCTATCCGCTTTAAGGTCTGATTGTGTTTTGCTATATTTATGCTATGCTACGGAGTTCACGAGAAAATAACGCATATTTTGATAGAATACCCTACTTAAAAATTCTGGAGTATTCTTTGGCACAAATTTCATGCACCCATTGTCATCTCAACTTTGACGAATCTGTCATGATTGTTGAAAAAAAACAAGAAGAGACCCTTTATTTTTGCTGCAAAGGGTGCAAAGGCGTTTATCATCTCCTACAGGACGAGG
>JALVVQ010000205.1 GCA_027023325.1 Campylobacteraceae bacterium
TCCTCATCCAATGCCACTCTGAGGATATACTTTTTACCGATTTGGAAGTAGGTCTTCTGTTGAGAGAGAGGTACGAACAGATCCTTGGGGAGCCCCCAATCTACAAACGCCCCATAGCTTTTGAAGTCCACCACCTCGAAGTACCCAAGCTCTCCCTCCATCGCCTTGGGCCTCAGTGTTGTCGCCACACGCCGGTCTTCGCTATCGGTGTAGACAAAGACCTCTATGCCCTGCCCCAGCTCTTTCATCTCTTCTGTGGCATAGGCATTGGGCAACAGCACCTCTTCATCCCCGTTATGGTTGCGCAACACCAGACCAAACTCGATGATTCTGGTCACTGCCAAAAAGTTTACTCGCCCTACTTTGATCTCATGGCTTATCGTTCGACTTTCGTTACTTTTCATAGGGATCCCTTATTTTCTAAAAATTCTGCACTATGCATAATCTGCATACCGCAGTCGTAGAACTTTTTATCATTCGTGATGAGCACTTCACAGCCGTTTTCTTTGGCGCACAGGCACTGAAGCGCATCTTCCAAATCCAAATCTTTTTCCAAGGATAAATCAACAGCCCTCCTCACAACCTCTCTTCCAAATGGTACGATTTCCCATCTCTTTTGAATGAGCTTTAAAAATTCCAATGTCTTTTTTTTATTCTTGCTGATATAAAATATAGTACTTAGCATATCTTCACTAACCATAATGATATATTTTTTTACAATTAATACATTCCACAACTCTACGGCTTGTCTATTGTTGGTTCTTTGAGGATTCACTATATCAAGTACAATATTTGTATCTAAAAAAATCGTTCTACTGTTGTCCACATTTAGCCTTTGCAACTTCTATCATCAAATCTTTACCTTCCATACCTCTATATCTATCTTCACTCTCCATTGTACCCGCAAATTTCTTCACCTCATCAAGCTTATCCTGTATCTCTTTGGAAATTTTCTCATCTAAAAAGGTCTTAAATTCATCTGCATATTTAGGAGAGACAAACAAACCTTTGTATTGATGTGTTTTTTTATCTTCGACATCAATATAATCATAACCGTCCAAGATATTAGAGTTCCTAGCCAGCTCTCTCATCCCTACTACCATTGTCATCTTGCATCCTTTGTTGTCTTTTGGTATATTGTATCAGATTTTGGTTAAAATGGATATTGTCAATTGTTTTTGTGTAGCACGAACGATGATAAAGCAAACCCTAACCTGCATCTAACCACCAACACACTATAATAATATTCTATTTTTATCATTACACTTCAGGGGTTCAATTGCACAAGATACTATTTACTATACTGATAGCGCTACTCTCTCTTCCTGGATGCGCACCCAAGGCACTCCTCGAAGAGAGTCACGCAGTCCAGGCACAAGAGACACATAAAGCACAGCAGCAGCCCCGCGTCTATCATAATGCCAGATTCGAATACCGGATCGCTCCGCATGACCGTATCCAGGTGACAGTCTACAACCACCCCGAGCTCAGTACCCAAACTCTCAACAAAGATGGCGTATTGGTAGACAGCAGTGGTATCACCCATCTCCCACTTATCAATGCAGTCAGAATCGGAGGGCTTACTCAACCTCAGGCAGCACACAGGGTACAGGAACGCTACGGGAAGTATCTCAAAAAGTCCAGTGTACAGCTCGAAGTCCTCAACAAGCGTGCCTTTGTCGCAGGCGAGGTCAAGAGACCTGGCGTAGTCAAACTCCCCAATGAGCAGACGGCACTGCTGCAGGCGATCACCGAAGTAGGTGGCTTTACAGATACCGCTGACAAATCGCGTATCTTCCTCATACGAAAATCCGGCAGGGGAAGCCGTGTAGCGATCATCGATCTAACTAATCCTACCTCATTGAGTCATGCCACCATGATGATTCGCCCCAACGACATACTCTATGTCACCCCATCCAAGATGAAATCCGTTGCCTTACCTGCAGCCTCCATCTTCAAGCTTGTAGCAGATGCACTGCTGCCATTTGTCAGATACCAAGACCTCACCAACTAAGAGAGAATGATGCCAAGCCACTACACTACACCCAACAGCCCCATGACAGAAGAGGATGAGATCAATTTGAGAGAGCTCTTCCGGACCATTGGTCGATACAAATGGTCGATCTTTTTCTTGACACTCATTATCACGCTGATCACGGCAGCAATTGCCTATCGTATGCCCAAGTACTACAAGACCACGACAGTGATAGAGGTCAAACCCAAAGCAGGGGAC
>JALVVQ010000206.1:0-1617 GCA_027023325.1 Campylobacteraceae bacterium
CCTTTAGAGCAGAGCTCAAAACCAAAGGCATCAAGCTCTCTGCCGCCAATTCGGTCAACTTCGGTAGAATTATTTTCCAAATCATCTATCACCTTTATGGGTATCTCGAGCTTGTCAGACAAGACAAGATCGTCTTGGGAGAAAAGGTCTATCTGGTCGTTCCTAGTGGAAACTTTGGTAATGCCCTCGGTGCCTACTATGCCAAAAAAGCAGGACTTCCCGTAGCGAAGATACTGATCGCCTCCAATACCAATAATATCCTGACTGATCTTATCAACAAAGGAGAGTATGATATCCGGGACAGAGCGTTGAAACTCACGCAGTCTCCGGCTATGGATATCCTCAAAAGCTCCAATGTCGAGCGTGTACTTTTCGATAAATTTGGCAGTCACCGCACCAGAGAGATGATGATGGATCTGGAGGAGGAAGGTGTGTACCGTCTCACAGCAGAGGAGCTGGCATCACTGAGAGAAGATTTTGATGCGGTCTACAGTGATGATACAGAGGGAAGAGGCTTTATGGCGGACTATGCAGGCAGAGGCTATATCATGGATCCTCATACCGCGACCTGTATCAAAGCATACAGGGAACTAAGAGAAGAGAATCTACCAGCCATACTCTGTTCCACAGCTGAGTGGACAAAGTTTAGCATGAGTGTGGCGGAAGCACTGGACATAGAGGTGAAGAATGATCTGGAGGCACTGGAGAAGATAGCAGAGGTATCCACACTCAGAATCCCTCCTATGATCAAAAATTTGTTTTCAAAACCAATTATCCACGATACTGTCGTTGAAAAAGAGAAGATTAAAGAGGAGATGTTGTCTTTTCTTTAGAGAGAGGAGACAGTAGCTGTTTATGACTTTTTTCTGGCGCATACTTTTCTTGATAGCCTTTGTAGCGACAGTAGGTACAGCAGAGGTGCCCTCCTGTCGTGTGATGACGCAGAGCATGACACAGTGCAACCCCTATGATACTTCCTTCCTGAAAATTACAAAACTCAAAAAAGGTGCAACCTCCCTGAGACATCGTCTTGTCACGCAGAAAAATTCTTTGATTGCGGAGAGGCTCAGGGTTAAAAATGGCATGACACTTCACAGCTTGATTAACAAGTACATCAAGCGGGAGGAGAAACTTTATTATAGGGCTGAGAAAAAAAAACTACGACAGCTTAAGCCTGAAAAAACCTCAAAAAAACCTCAAAAAACAGTTCAGAAAGAGAGGGTAAAAATCCCTCCGAAAAACCTTAGGGTTGAGCCGCCTAAAAAGATACTGCAAGTCCCTATGCTTCCTGTGGCAGAAGAAGACAATGACAGTAGCGATCTTCAGCCTCCTGTAGAGGTCATTCTACCAGCAGAACTCTTGCCTGACCCGCAGAAAAAAGATGCAGACATCAAGCGGAGTCTCAAGGTGGAATATGCTGTGTATAGGGTCAAAAAGGGCGACTCTTTGATTGGCATAGCCAAGCAATTTGGGGTAGGGACGGCAATTCTTGTAGAGATTAACAAGCTTCACAAGGATACGCTGATTAAAGAGGGGCAAAAACTGCATATCCCACTCTCGCAAGAAGATGTGGATGCGATTGATAATGCCACATATATTGTTAAAAAAGGCGACACA
>JALVVQ010000206.1:1627-9772 GCA_027023325.1 Campylobacteraceae bacterium
GCGACACACTTTCTAAAATAGCGACACACTTTCGTGTCAAAATAAAAGATCTGAAAAAATACAACAAAGTCCGAAAAAAATCTGTTATTCATGTGGGGCAGATATTGGTGTTGCCTCTCCCCAAGAAGCTTCTGGAACTCAAGAGAATAGAAGAGCAGAAGCGAAAAGCTGCACTAAGAAAGAAGCGAGAACGAGAGCGTCTAGCGCGTATTGCTTTGAAAAAGGCGGAGAGAGCAAGGTTTCTCAAGATATCTAAAGGGTTGAGACGAAAACTAAGCGTGACAGCAACTGCGTATACTTCTCACCGAGGACAGACAGATAAAACACCTTTTTTGGCTGCATGGAACAACAGGATACGACCAGGGATGAGGGTAATCGCAGTCTCTCGGGATCTAATCACAAAATATGGTATCACCAATGGCAAAAAAGTGCGTATCTCTGGACTCAAAGGAATCTATACAGTCAGAGACAAGATGAACAAAAAATGGCGCAGGAAGATTGATATCTATATGGGTACCAGCCGGTGGCGTGCACTGCGTTGGGGACGCAGAAGGGTGACGCTCTATTATTGATTTAGTGACTCTTCCAGCTCCAGCACTTCCAGATAGCGTTCGCTGATCTCTTCGTAACGACTCTCCAAAGTAGCAAGCTTTTCACTCAATGTGACCAATCCTTCTGCTTCATAGCAGCTGGGATCATACATGCAGGCAGTGATCTCTTCTATTTCTGCCTCAAGTTTCTCTATCTCTTCAGGCAGAATCTCCAGGTCTCTCTGCTCTTTGTAGCTCAGCTTGGTTGCTTTTTTCTCTTTGTGTTGGTGGTCGGTGTGTGTGGTGGAGGTCTGCTTCTTGCCCACCTCTTTTTCCATAGCATAGAGGGTATTGATATCTTTTTCCAGTGCCAGATAGTCTGTATAGCTCTGGTAAGACTCTTCTACGACGCCTGCACCCTTGAATACAATGAGCTTCTGTGCGATCTTGTCTACGAAATATCTGTCATGACTAACAAAGATCACAGCACCCTGAAAGCTCAGTAGCTTTTCTTCTAAGATATTGATCGTCTGGATATCCAGATCATTGGTGGGTTCATCGAGGATCAGGCAGTCGATCTCTTTGGTAAAGAGCAATGCCAGTGCGACACGGTTGCGTTCTCCTCCGCTGAGCTGCCCGATCTTTTTCTCCAGATACTCCTTGGGGAAAAGGAAGTTTTTGAGATAGCCATAGACATGCATATTTTTGCCATCTACGATGACACGGTCTCCGGCATTGGGGCAGAAGGTTTCTATCAGGGTATGTTCATCATTGAGCATCTCTCTGTGTTGATCAAAGTAGCCGATACGCACATCACCATGCTTGATCACGCCACTGTCTGGCTTGAGTCTGCCAAGCAGGAGCTTGAGCAGGGTGGATTTGCCACTGCCATTGTGTCCCACGATAGCGATTTTGTCTTTTTGGAGTATCCTTGTGGTAAATGCCCTGATCAGCACCTTCTCGCCTATAGAAAAATCCAGTGCATCGATCTCAAAAAGCATTTTCTTTCTGGCGACAATCTTTTCCCCCATAAAGGCCTTTTTTTCTCTTTCGAGTTCCATGGCCATCTTCTGTATGAGGGCAGGGTTCTCTTTGGACTGTTCCCTCAGATCAAAGACCCTACGCTTGCGTCCTTGGTTTCTGGTTTGTCTGGCTTGAATACCACGACTGAGCCAGCGCTCCTCTTTTTTGAGAAATCGTAGCAGATTGTCATGCTGTTTTTGCATGGCTGTTAGGCGCTGTTCTTTGAGCTTGAGGAAGCTTTCGTAGCCTCCTTTATAGTTGGCCAGTGCCCGGTTTTCTACCTCTACGATACGGGTGGCGATACGGTCGATGAAGTAGCGGTCATGTGAGATGAAGAGTAGGGTAAACTTCTCTTTGAGTAGAATATCCTCAAGAAACTCCACCATATAGACATCCAGATGGTTGGTAGGCTCATCAAGCATGAGGACATCGGGTTTTTTGAGGATCAGTGATGCCAGTGCCACCCGTCGCTGCTCGCCTCCCGAGAGCGAGGAGACTAGTCTGTCCTCGTACTCTAGGAGCCGAAACTCCTGCATGATTCGCTCAATCTTGTTATTGAGATCCCAGGCATTATGATGATCGAGATAGGCACTTACCTCTTCGAGTGCATTTTGCAGTGAGGTGTTTTTGTAGTCGTCAGCGATTTGTCGACTTAGTTTTTCATACTTCTCTTTGGCAAGCGAGAGCTCGGTGAGTTCTTTTTCGATAGCTTTTTTGGTAGTGAGTGTGGGGTCGAAATGCGGCTGTTGGTCGAGCATCTCGATCTGGATAGAGCGGTCGATGACGCGTTTGCCGTCATCAGGTTCTTCTATGCCTAATGCGATCTTCATGAGTGTTGATTTTCCGCATCCATTTTGCCCCACGATGGCGACCCGTTCCCCTTGGGCTAGATGAAAATCCATCCCTGTAAAGATCTGTTTGACATCGTAGTTTTTGGAGACAGCAAAGAGATCGATAAATGCCACGGAGCGTCCTTTGAAGTGTAATGAGCGTATTTTATCAAAACATTAAGGTCATTTGGCTATATTCGCAGTATAAAATACTATCAAGGTTTCAAAATGCTTTCAACGATTATCTGGATATACACCTTTTACATCATGGTCAAACTTTATATTTCCACGATGCAGATCGGCTTTATCGCTTTTGAGAAGAAGAAAGACCCCGTGCTGATGGGCAAGGGTCGCTATACTGTCGCAGCCAACTATGCGATCGCCAAAGAGCGCCTAGGGATGGCAGAGATGATCGTAGATCTGATCTTGTTTGCCTTTTGGGCAACCAGAGGCTTTGCTTGGTTGCAGGGTTTGGTGGGTATGCAGGACAGTGTGGTGGCTGCTGTGCTTTTTCTCTTTGGATTTTTCGGTATTAATTATCTGGTGATGCTGCCTTTCGAGCTTTATCAGAAGTTTGAGATCGATCAAAAGTTTGGCTTCAACAAGATGACGCCTAAGATGTATATCCTGGATACACTCAAGTCCACACTCATTTTCGCTGTAGTGGGTGGCGCGGCACTGGGGTTGTTGGCATGGATCATCTCTAGCTTTCAGAGCTGGTGGTTTTGGGGGTTTGTGCTCATGTTTACCATTGCAGTGGCTGCCAATGTACTGATGCCTTTTTTCATGAGTCTGTTCAACAAGTTCTCTCCGATGGAGGAGGGTGAGCTGCGCACTGCCATTGAGGTGATGATGAGCAAAGTCGGGTTACGCAGCGAAGGTATCTTTATCATGGACGCCAGCAAGCGTGACAGCCGTCTCAATGCCTTTTTCGGTGGACTGGGCAAGAGTAAGCGCGTGGTACTGTTCGATACCCTGCTGGAGAAGCTCAGTGACAAGGAACTGCTCGCAGTACTGGGGCATGAGCTGGGACACTTCAAGCATGGAGATATCTGGAAAAATATCGGACTGATGGCGGTACTGCTCTTTATAGGGTTTTTTGTATTTGGCAATTTGCCAGATACACTCTTCACCCAGATGGGTACCCCGCCCAATGCCGGGGTCAAGATTGCTATGCTCTTGCTTCTGCTGCCAGTGCTTAGCTTCCTCTTTACCCCTGTGATGAGCTATGTCTCTCAACACAACGAATATGCCGCAGATGCCTTTGGCTCAGAGATGGGGGGCAAGGAAAACCTCGTCTCTGCACTGCTCAAGCTGGTGACAGAGAACAAAGCCTTCCCCAAAGCCCACCCGTTGGTGATCTTCTTCTATCATACGCATCCCCCTGTGCTGGAGCGGCTCAAGGAGCTGGGCTTTGATGCGAGCAAAGTAGATTTGGATGGGGAGTTGCCCAAGGACGGAATTTTCGCTTATATGGACAAAAAATAGTTTTTTAGATAGAATGATAGTAAAAGGAACATACCATGCAAACCATTCATATCAATATTGATGAAAATAAAATAGATGTTCTTTTGAATATTATTAAAAACCTCAAAGATGATATTGTGGATAGCTATACTGTCTCTCCTGTTGCGTGTCAAGATGCTTTCTATGACGCACGCAAAAAAAGACTCCAACGACTAAGAGAAGATATAAAATCAGGCAAAGAAAGCATGTATGATTTTGATGCTTCCACAGATGCCCTTATGGGAGAACTTCAGGCTTGAAGGTCATTGAGTCTAGACAATTCAAAGATGAGCTAAGAGTGATCGCTTTTTATATCAAAAAAGACAAGCTCTCTGCATCTATTGATTTTGTAAAAAACCTGAAGAAATCTGTCAAGCGTTTAGTGGATTTCCCCTACCAATATAAAAAATCTATCTATTTTGATAATGATGAGATTAGAGATATGGTTTACAGGGGATATACTATTGTCTATGAGATTAATACTGAGAAAGATACTTTGGTGCTATTGAGTATTTTTAATCAGAATTTACCTGATTTGTAGGATAAGAATAGTGACTATTCGACAAGCCCTTTTACAAGCCAAAGAGCAGCTTCGCTACGCCTGCGAGCGTCCGCTCTTTGAGGCAGAGATCCTGCTAGCACATCATCTAGGCAAGGAGCGTACCTGGCTCAAGATGTATGATGACAGGGAGCTGGAGGATGCTGAGGGGTATGAGGCACTGGTGGCCAGACGCGTGGCACATGAGCCTATGGAGTATATCACGGGGTGTGTGAGCTTCTATGATATCGATCTGTATAGTGCGTCTGGAGCCCTCATCCCTCGCCCAGAGACAGAGGTGTTGGTGGAGAGGGTATCTGAGATCATTGCCAGAGAGGGGTACGGCTCTGTGGCTGAGATCGGGGTAGGATCTGGTGCGATCTCGATCGTGCTGGCGCGTCAGTTTCCCCAGTTGCAGATCGTAGCTTCGGATATCTCCGAAGAGGCACTGGCAGTAGCGCAGACCAATGTGCGTGCCTTCGGGCTAGAGGAGCGGATAGACCTCCAGCATACCTCTCTGCTGGATGGTATCGAGGGGCAGATCGACCTGATAGTGAGCAACCCTCCCTATATCGCCAAACACACCCCACTCGCCCCCAATGTGGCAGAGTATGAGCCTCATACTGCCCTCTACAGTGAGGCGCAGGGTGATGAGCTACTCAAGGAGATCATCCTGCTGGCCAAAGAGCGTGAAGTGAAGGTTCTAGCCTGTGAGATGGGCTATGACCAGAGAGAGCCGATTGCAGCATTTGTGAAAAAGATCGGAGACTACCCCATCGAGTTTTATACCGATCTAGCAGGACTGGATCGAGGATTTGTTATGAAATTAAAAATTAAAAATTAAAAATTGTGGTGGAGAGATTTTTTGTAGGGTGCGTTTGCTAACGCACCAATAGAATTAAAAATTGCATGGAATATTTCCAAGCACCAACACAAAACAAGGAATAAAAAATGAAAAAATATTTTAGAATGACCACTATGGCATACCTGATACTGCTAACAGCCACGCTAGGTGCCGGCCTCTATGCTGGGATCGTAGTTGCTCCAGTGACTTTCCACACCGAGCTTTGGCTGGGCAGTGAGGTCTTGAGTCACTTTCAAGAGGGGCTGATCATGACGGAAAACTTTGTCCGTCTCTCCTACCTGGTAGACTTCACACTCATAGTGATCTTCCTCTACGAGGGGTACAAATACAAGATGTTCGAGCGAGACAGTATCACCACGCTGGCTGCGCTGATCACGATCGCTTCGGGGCTCTTTTTCGGACACTACTATATGCCCGATATCCTCACCATGCAACTTGCTGGCGAAGCGATGACCCAGAGTGACAAGTTTGCTGCGGTACATCAGGCCAGTGAGATCGATTTCAAGGTGTTCACTGTGGCACTGCTGGTACTGATCGTACAGAATATGCGGAAGGCGTGCCGGTAGGGCATTATCTACCACCTCCTTGCTGATTTTTTGAAGAATAAGACAATATTACTATTTAACTGGCAAAATAATTAGTGGTTTGTGTCCTGACCCCAAAGCCTTCAAAGCCTCCAAAGCCTTGACCCCAAAGCCTTGTGTCCTCCTCAAAGTCTCCATTTGGTTACGATTGTATCTCATTGTGAGTACACCATAAGTATTTTAAACAAAAGAGTGATATACTATCAAAAGTAAGTATTAAGGATTGAATATGCAGACAGTAGGTATAAAAGATTTGCAGATAAACCCTGCAACATTGACAAAAGCGCTAGAGGCACAAGAGTATACACTGATTACCAAAAGAAGTAAGCCTTTAGGGATTGCTCTTGCTTTTGACGATGCGATAGTAACACGGGGACTGAAGACGGCGCTGATGGTAGATGCTTATGAGAAATCCCTGCTAAGCTTGGGTCAGCTATCAAAGGCACTTGATATGCCCAAAAGAGAGGCGATGAAGATGCTTTCACTTTGGGGTATTGATGTGATAGATTATGATTTTAAAGATGAGCTAAAGGATTTGGATAGTTTTCTATGATTGTCTCAGATAGTACAGCGCTCATAGTTCTGTTTGACCTAGACAGTATTGCGCTTTTAGAAAATCTCTTTGAAGTAGTCTATATTACACCCATTGTGTTAGAGGAGATCAGTGTCAAGTATCCTATTGTCTTACCCTCTTTTATAAAGGTTAGGAGGCTAAAAGATGATACGGTTTTTAATTCCCTGCAGATGCTTCTTGACCTTGGAGAGTCAGAGGCTATCGCTTCAGCAGAGGAGAAAAATCTCTCGATTATCATAGATGAGAAGAAAGGTAGGAGGATAGCCAAAGGGATGGGGTTGAGGGTCATTGGTCTTTTGGGGGTGGTGTATCTGAATGCCAAAAAAGGGTTTTTGACAAAAGGTGAGGCTGGCGCGTTTATGGAGAGTGCTATAGCGCATGGCTACCGAATCTCTAGAAAGATGGTCGAGGATGTGTTGAGGGAGCTGTAGGCGCAGGGTAGAACTTCGATCCCAGTCCCAGCTCAAATCCTCCGGCGCGGACAAAAAGTGTATTGACGAGTGTTTGGTAGGGGCTTTCTGTTCGTTTGCTGATTCATTGAAGAATAAGACAATATTACTATTTAACTGGCAAAATAATTAGTGGTTTGTGTCCTGACCCCAAAGCTTCCCTTTGTCGTAACCGACAGAGCCAAAAATATCCTATACTGCCACAAGTGACTTCCAAGGAGAACCAATGATAGTAAGAAAATTCAGATTGAAGCGGAGTTGGTCGCAGGAGCATCTTGCGGACTTGACCGGGCTCAGTACCCGAACGATTCAGCGTATCGAAAGAGGTGAAAAGCCCAGTCTCGAATCTCTCCGATTGCTTGCCGATGTGTTTGAGATGGAGGTTGCCACATTGCAAAAAAGATTGACTATGAAAGACGAAACATTGTTGAGCACTGATGAAGAGAGGGCGATAGCGCATGTCAAAGACCTCAGAGGATTTTACTCCAGCCTGATTAAATATCTTGTAATTGTCGTGGGATTGTTTGTCCTCAATCTCATCGTATCCCCTGACTATATGTGGGTCTACTGGGTCATGTTCGGATGGGGTATTGGTATCGTGATGCACGCGTTGGCTGTTTTTGAAGTGTTACCGTTTTTCAGTGCAGAGTGGGAGAGGAAGCAGATCGAGAAGCGTTTGGGCAGAAAACTTTGACATGGATAACTTTGATATGCAGACACCCAGCTATATTGCACTAGGATTTAGAGTGAACTATGTACCTTCCGCATGTATTCTTAATCGACATGTTGTTCCATATCGGGAGATATGGAACAAGAAAGAAACTATATTAATCCTGAATTGTATACGAAATTGATTCTATATTGTTACTTGTGTCAGCATCATTTATTCCGCTTCCATCAAGTGTGTATGTATATGTGCCTGTAGTAAAGTTTTTTGGCAATTTAATGTCAGCACATATTTCTTGTGATATTTCATTTGGTTCTAAATTTGCTCTACTACCCATAGTAAACCAATTTCCAATAACTTCTGTTTTAAAAAGCATTCTGCTTAATCCAAGGTTATCATTAAATTTGTGAAGACCATTATTTTTAATTTTACAGCAGTAAGAAGCATAATTACCAGATATATTGTCGTCCGATATATCAATAGTGTTCGTATCTCTTATTGTATTTCTGCGGCTATCTTTAATTTTAACTTTTAAGTCTTGTATGGAAATATCTGTTTGATATACATATACTCTTAGAG
>JALVVQ010000207.1 GCA_027023325.1 Campylobacteraceae bacterium
TGTACTTGAAATATTCATTTAATTTCATTTAATTTCTTGATGATATTCATCTAATAATTTTAATAGCAGTAAAGAAACCTTTCCTGATACGCTTAGCTATCTATTCTATGCTATAATGACTCATCTAGCAAATACAAGGAGTAATGATGAGTTTTGGAAATATTGTTTTATTGATTATTGTGGGTGTGATCGGTTACCTAATCGCGATTTACAACAAGTTTGTCTCTCTCAAGGCAGGGATTGATGCAGCATGGAGTGATATTGATGTGCAACTCAAGAGACGATACAACCTGATCCCAGCACTTGTAGAGACAGTAAAGGGCTATAAAGACTACGAAGGTGACACACTAGAGAAGGTTGTGCAGGCCAGACAGCAGGGCATGAGTGCTACCTCTGTCAAAGAGAAGGAGGCTGCAGCCAATATGCTCACTGGGGCACTGGGCAAGCTCTTCGCATTGGCAGAGGCCTACCCTGACCTCAAAGCCAATACTACCTTTATCAATCTGCAGATGGAACTGAGCAACATAGAGGGAGCGATTCAGAGCGCCCGACGCTACTATAATGCGATTGTCAGGGACTACAATGCCAAAGTCGATTCTTTCCCTGATCTCTATATCGCACGCAAATACAACTTCACCGCTAGAGACTATTTCGAACTAGACGAAAATGAAGCAGCCATGGCAAGAAAGATGCCAGAGATAAAGTTCTAGGCACACTGCCATGAAGAAGTTTCTGCTGGGCGCTCTACTGCTGTTTTCCACCCTCTCCTCGGCAGAGAGGATAGAGCATTTTGCAGCAGCTATCACGATAGAGCAAAGTGGCGCACTGCGTATCAATGAGACGATTGACTATAATTTTGAGGGTGCCTATAGACATGGTATCTACCGTGACATTCCCCTGATGATCAAACATGCCGGTATCAAGAGAGAGATTGGACTGGGCGACTTCTCTGCTCGGATGGATAATCACCCTATCCAGTGGATGCAAAGAAAGCTCGATTCCACCCATGCAGGCAAGGTCATCAGGCTCAAGATCGGATCAGCAGACCGGCAGATCACCGGCAAGCATACCTACACCATCTCCTATCGTGTGGCACGAGGCGTACTGCCCGCCTCAGACGACAGAAGCAAGGATGCTGTACGCTGGAATATCGTAGGTACAGGCTGGCAGGTACCCATCACCAAAGTCGAGGCTGATATTATACTCCCACCTTCACTCAAGCAGAAGTTACTTCGCATCTCTACCTATACCGGTGCCTATGGTGCAGGTGGCTCCTCAGCCTCAGTCAAATGGACAAGCCCACGGCAGCTGTACATCACCACCCAGAGCCTCCATCCTTATGAAGGTGTGACAGTAGAGCTGGCATTTCCAGCACACACACTAGACCAAAGCGGTCTGGAAAATACCAAAGCCACCTTTTGGCAGCAGATACTGGGGAGTTGGCACTGGCCAGCACTGTTTGGTTTTTTGCTCTTTTTCTATGGAAAGCTCAAGGAGCAGACAGGGTTTGTAGACAGACGCTCTATCGCAGTGCAGTATCAGCCTCCCAAAGGCCTCAGTCTACTCCAGGCGGGACTCATCCTCGACAAGAGAGCCGACAACAAAGACTTTGCAGCAGCGGTACTGGAGCTGGCGCAGCTGGGCTATATCGAGATAAGCAATCAGAATGATGAGGGTACCCCCGTGCTAAAACGCACAGACAAGAAGATCAAAGACCTCACAACCAATCAGGTCTACCTACTCAACCATCTGCTCTTTGCCCACGGCTCAAAATCCTACCACTTCACTACCGGCTCCCAAAGCAAAGCAGCAGCACTACGAGAAGCCTTCAGTAAAATCAACCATGACCTGCACACTTGGTCGGTGGCAGATGGATACATGAGTGAAAACCCTCAAAAAACAAGAAGCAGCTTCATGAAAACTGCCCTGATGGTACTGATTCCGGTATTGTTACTGGCACTCTATACGCTTAGTCAGACCTTTGACAGTCGTGCCATTGCACCCATGATATTTACGCTGCCTTTTGTCGGTGCAGGACTCCTTGTCTTTCTTCAAAGTGGTATCTTCAACAAACTCTTTGGACTAGTATTCATAGGCATGGGAGGGGGGATTCCCCTGCTTAATCTTTTGGAAAGATCTGATATAGCCTTCAGTGATCTTCTTTTGGGACCGCTAGCAGTATTTTTTATTCTGCTTCTTGCCGCCTTTTATGTCTACAGGCACATAGGC
>JALVVQ010000208.1 GCA_027023325.1 Campylobacteraceae bacterium
CTTTTGATATGATAGACGAAAACACCACCAGGCTCAATCCAGTCTTTGATGCACTCTTTTTTTGTTCGGTAGCATCTGTGAAAAAAGCTTTGGAGTACACACCAAAAGGTGCAGAAAAAGGTACCTAAGAGTAGCAGAAGTCTACAGTATATCTCTCAGCACAATCGCATAGTGCATCACAAAAAGGTTGAGAAAGAAGATCAACATGGAAGAAGCACGAGAAATCATGTGCTCCAATTTGGTGCGCTCTTTATTGTTTGTGCGATACGCAATCACGAAATGCACAATCGTGACAACCGTCAATATCAAGACCAATGTCACTTTCTTACTTACCGCATCTGAAATAGGGATACTGCTGTCATAAAAAATCATTTCAAACAATGAATAGTCCATGCCCAACAATGTACCAGTCAAAAGCAACACTACCAACGCCCCTACTTCAAACCAGCCAAATATTGGGCCTACATGAGGATAGACCTCTTTTTGCGCTTTTTTATCACGCAGTGAAATACCCAATGCGAACATGAAAACAGAACCACCAATCCAAGAGATTGCAGCAATCAAATGTAGATGAAATACCCAGCTCTCCATTAGCTATCCAGCTTCAATACAGCCATAAATGCCTCCTGCGGCACCTGCACTTTTCCGATGGATTTCATGCGCTTTTTTCCTGCTTTTTGCTTCTCCAGGAGTTTTCGTTTACGGGTGATATCGCCGCCATAACACTTGGCCGTCACATTTTTTCCCATAGACTTGACATTGGATCTGGCGATGACATTGTTTCCGATACTTGCCTGAATCGCTACCTCGAAAAGCTGTCGAGGGATGAGCTCTTTGAGTTGCGCTACAAAGGCCAAACCTCTAGTCCTAGCTTTCTCCTCAGGCACAATGATAGAGAGGGAGTCTACCACATCTCCCGCGACACGGATATCGAGCTTGACCAGATTACCCGCTCTGAATCCTATAGGCTCATAATCAAAGCTGGCATAGCCCTTGGTGATGGACTTCAGTTTATCATAAAAATCCAAAACGATTTCATTCATGGGGATATCATACTCTAGCAGTACCCGTGTCTCATTGAGATAGTCCATTTTGATCTGAATACCCCTACGGTCATTGAGCAGTTTGATGAGATTGCCGACAAACTCCTGCGGTGTCAGGATCGTTGCCTTGACATAGGGTTCATAAATCGTATCAATCTTTTGCGGTTCTGGCAGCTCAGAAGGATTTTGTATCTCTAGCTCTTCACCATTGGTTTGCTTGACATTATAGACTACCGTAGGTGCTGTAGCGATCAGTTCAAGGTTGAACTCACGCTCCAGACGCTCTTTGACTACCTCCATATGCAACATTCCCAAAAAGCCCGTACGGAAGCCTGATCCCAACGCCATAGAGCTCTCTGGCTCAAAACTCAAAGAGGAATCATTGAGTTTGAGCTTGTTGAGTGCATCTCTTAGCTCTTCAAACTTGTCTGTCTCGATGGGGTAGATCCCGGCAAAAACAAAAGGCTTGGCTGGCTCGAACCCACCGATAGGCTCTGCGGTAGGATGCTTGGCATCGGTGATCGTATCTCCCACCTGCAATGTATCTACGGTCTTGAGACCCATGACCACGATACCGATCTCCCCAGTGCGAATCTCTTCGGTCTTGACTGGGGCAATGGGATTGGGATACATGAGATTGAGCACCTGATTTTCATCCTTGGCACCCATGACTTTGAGCATTTGTCCTTTACAGATACTGCCATCAAAGACTCTGACCAGTGCCAATGCGCCCAGATAGTTGTCAAACCAACTGTCGTAAATTAGCGCTTTGGTCGGGGCACTACTGTCTCCTGCAGGTGCTGGTACTTTCTCTACAATGGTATCGATGAGATCTTTGACCCCTAGCCCTGTCTTGGCAGAGACTAGGTTGTGCTCGGTAGCATCGATACCAATCGCCTCCTCCAGCTCAGTCAATACCCTGTCTGGATCAGCAGCAGGCAAATCAATCTTATTGACCACAGGCAAAAGCTCCAGATCATTTTCTATGGCAATATAGACATTGGCTATCGTCTGTGCTTCCACACCCTGCGCTGCATCCACAATCAGTAGTGCACCATCACTCGATGCCAGAGAACGGCTCACTTCATAGGAAAAATCCACATGACCCGGAGTGTCAATGAGATTGAGGATATAGTGCTCTTCGTCTTTGACATAATCCAGCCTTACTGATTGCGCTTTGAT
>JALVVQ010000209.1 GCA_027023325.1 Campylobacteraceae bacterium
CAGATCATACAGGTCGATGAAGCAGCCTTCAAGGAAGGCTATCCTCTCAGAGCCGAAAAGATCCCAGCATATGAACAATGGGCAGTACGAGACTTCAAGCTGGCAGTCAGCTCTGCTCTACCCAAAACACAGATACATACCCACATGTGCTACAGTGATTTCAATGATATTATCCGTACAATCGAGGCAATGGATGCCGATGTTATCTCTATCGAAACCTCACGAAGCGGCAACCGGCTACTCAAGATATTTCAGGAGTATGGCTACACACAAGAGGTAGGACCAGGAGTCTACGATATTCACTCACCGCGTGTTCCCGAGGTTGAAGAGATTGTCATTCAAATCAAAAAACTCCTAGAAGTGCTTCCCAAAGAGCAACTTTGGATCAACCCGGACTGTGGACTCAAAACCAGAAAATGGGAAGAGGTGAAGCCTAGCCTTGAGAATATGGTAAAAGCTGTCGAGATGATCAAGAAAGAAGTGATCCTCTAGGAATATCACTATCTGCCAAGAGAGGACTTTGCCTGTAAATATGCTACAATGGGCTACTGAAAAAGAAAAAAGGGTACACATGGCTACCGTAGAATTTACAGCACAGGAAAAGTCTGTCTTGGCAGAAAAACTCAAAACCTATTTTCGAGCTGAGCTGGATCAGGATATCGGGCAGTTCGATGCGGAGTTCCTACTAGACTTTATGTCTAGAGAGATTGGTGCCTATCACTACAACAAAGGGCTCAAAGATGCACAGGATGCATTTGCCTCCAGAGTGGACAACATCATGGATGCGATTTATGAGCTAGAGTTACCTACAGAGTTTTCAGGCAAATAGGTATGACACAGTATGAGATAGATAACAGAGGTGCATTTGCTGAGCTATTTCAAGCTATAGGAAAAATTCTCCTCTCTTTTCCTGAGATTACAGAGGTCAAAAATGCCAAGCAGACCTCCTACCGTGATACCTATGGGATGATCATCATGATGCGCAGCAGAGGCGATCTGCTTGTCCTAGCATTTGGCAAAGGAGCAAAGCTCCAAGAGAAGTACCCCACACTAGAAGGCACAGGCAAGGTAGTACGGCACCTGTATTTCAGAAGCATAGAAGACTTGGACGAGACACTGCTACGCAAAATGATAGAGGAGAGTATCATTTTAAACATGGAAGCATACGAGATAAAAAAACTGCGTTGCAATCAGCGCAATCAAAAAAGTGCACTATAGACGCACGCTATCACCTTCTACTTTTAACAAAAAGTATCACAGCCACCAGTATCGAAACCTCAGATACCATCAAAAACAATCCCTGTAGTCCATACCTGGAAATAATCGGTTCGAAGAGTATAGGAGAAGCAAACTGCCCCAGAAAAAAGCTGGAGGTGAGCACGCCTGAGGCTTTGCCTCTCTTGTGTGCGGGTACGAGCGAAAGAAACCATGCATTGGTATTGACAAACAGGAGTCCAAACCCCATGCCAATAGGCACAGTAGCAAAGAATAGACCCCCTATACTGGAAACTTGGGAGATAATAAATAACCCTAGGGCAAAAAGGCTAAAGGTCACAGTATAGATCTGGATATAGGTAAACCTGGCTTTTATTTTGGCATACTGCATGGAAGTGAGGGCATTAAATATCATAGCGCTTGCGATGACAAAGCCCACAGTTTGTGCCTCTCCTCCCAAAGTGTTGACGATAAGATAAGGAAATTGTGTAGGCAGCATATAGAAGAGTACCATCACAAAAAAAGCTGTGATATAAACTGGCAGAAGCCGAGGCTCCACTTCTAGACTCACAGCAGACACATGCCTTTCGGGCTCATACAGTGTTTTTAGCAAAAAAGGCACAAAAAATATAGGGAGCAGATAGACCACAAATGGGTATGTCCAGTGCATCTGTGCCAAAATTCCGCCTGTGGTGATAAAAAGTATCCCACCAAGGGCAATCACCATCCCCTGTTTTGACATAAATGCATGTCGCACCTTTTCGGAGAAGTAGTCTCCTATGAGGGTCGTAGAGCTTGTCATGATCAGCGCCACGCCAAAGCCAAGCACTGCACGACCTGCAAGAATACTATAGAAATCGCCCAGGTAAAACCCTGAACTCCCACCTACAACAAAAAGAAAGATACCCACATAGAGAGGCTTGAGCCGTCCCCATTTGTCCACAATATGCCCGGCGATTGGCGAAAAAAGTGCAATGATGATAGAGGGAATCGTCAGC
>JALVVQ010000210.1 GCA_027023325.1 Campylobacteraceae bacterium
ATAATGGGTATCGTGCTTAAGATTGTATGTGGAGACATAGTCCTGGTCATCGGCAAAATACCCTGCCCTCACAAACCCCTCGGAGTGATTGCTGTCTGCAAAGCGCAGTGTTGCATAAAGCCCCAGGCTTCTACTGGTACGAACCTGTGGATCAAACTCCAGATCTGCACTTGGACTAATTGCCCAATAGATAGGCTGCTCATAGATAAGGCCCTCTTTTGTATTGTATCCAAGTCGCGGTATCAAGAGTCCGGAACTGCGCTCTCGGGAGGTGGAGAATGCCAAATACGGAAAATAAAAAATAGGTGTGTCACCCACATAAAATTTAATATCTTTTAGTTTGATATATTTACTCGTAGCGTTGTAATCCGCTTCGGAAAAACCCAAATGCCAGTCAGGGTTTGCCACTGCGCAGGTAGAAAACATTGCTTCCCTGAGCGTATAGCACTGCTTTGTCTTCTCTGCTGACTTGGAAGAGAGCCACACATTCTCCTCATCCACATAGAAAAATTTCTGGAAAAGTACTTTCTCTTCTTTGACATTCAGTATGACTTTTTGGGTCTCTACCCTGCTTCCATTGGGATTGAGGATACGCACATTTCCCTGAACAGTCAAGCGTTTTTGGTGTTTGTCATATACGGCACTGTCTGCCAGAAAAAGTGTCTTGGCATACTCCAAGACAATATGACCGCTGGCATATAAATGTGTCTCATCTCCACTAATCTGCTCTGCTTTAAGCTGTACCTGTTTGCTCTCCCCACGCCCCGCTTCTGCCCACATGGTGACAAAGAAGAGGAGAAGAGTGGAGATCAGTACTCTATGCATTGATCACGATACTCCTAGAGATTCTATCATGTATGGTTTGTCTGGTCGGAGAGAAAAATGCCGGAAGAAATCCTATATAGAAAAATGCTTCATCCAGTATCCTTACTGCCGAACGCACGAAAGACATAGGCAGTGTCAAGAGCGTACCATCTGTCATGCTCACTGTTTTGATTTTCATCAGCTGCTTGCCAAGTGTTTTACCATTTTGCCAGGTAAACAGCGTATGGTAGATCACCTTGAGCAATGCCAACACCCAGTAGTTTGTCTTGACAAAGAGTGTGGCTGCCTCTGGTGTCATGAGTTGTGTCAACTGGTCAAAAAAAATCGCTATAAAAAAAATACTGATGACCAAATCATCAATAGCATACGACCAAATACGCTTGGAGTTGGGAGCGAGAGCATCTAAAGGCTGCTGCATCTTAACTGTCTCTCAATGCCTGATAGGCGATATCAGTGCGGCACTGCTTGCCCACAAAATGTACCTGACCCACCAGCATATAAGCTCTGTCTCGTGCCTCTCTAATAGAGTCACCCAACCCTACACAGACCAGCACTCTCCCGCCGGTTGCATAAAGTTTACCATCTGCTTCTCTACTGACACCCGCATAGGAGATATGACTCTCTCCCTCAAGATCAGTATGATGTATCTTGTCGATCACAATCTCCGCAGGCAAGGAGTTTTTGTAGGGATAGTCTTTGCTTGCCATGACCACACCCACCGCATATTTGTCATAAAACGCAATCTTGGCATCAGCCAAATTCCCTGTGGCTGCTTTGAGAAAAAGCTCACTGGCCGGTGACTTAAGCAGCGGCATCAACTCCTCACACTCCGGATCACCAAAACGCACATTGTACTCCAAAATAACCGGCTCACCATTTACCACCATCACTCCAATGAACAACACACCGGTAAAAGGATGTCCCTCCTCCTCCATGCCCTTCAGTGTCGGCCGGATCACTCGTTCATCCAGCTTGGCATAGATCTCATTCGTGACCAATGGTGTAGGTGCATAGGCACCCATCCCGCCTGTATTGGGTCCCTGATCCTCATTGAGCAGACGCTTATGATCCTGTGCCGCAGGCAGCACCACATAGTCCTTGCCATCACAGATAGCAAAGACAGAGAGCTCATAACCATCCAAAAACTCCTCTACGACAATACTGGTACCCGCATCCCCAAAGGAACTCCCCGCCAACATATCTGCCGCTGCCACTTTTGCTTCATCGTGACTCTGGGCGATGATTACCCCTTTGCCGCCACAAAGCCCATCTGCTTTGACAACAATCGGTGCTTCCAGTGTCGAGATAAACGCTACTGCTGCGTCCAAAGAATCTGTTTCAATATATCTGGCTGTCGGTACATTATGGCGTGCTAGAAAGTTCTTCATAAAGATTTTGGAGCCTTCCAGCTGTGCTGCTGCTGCCGTAGGGCCGAAAATCGTCAACTCTCTCTCTCGGAAATAATCTACAATGCCCTCTACCAACGGTGCTTCCGGACCCACTATCGTCAGCACCACACTGTGTGCCTCTGCAAAATCAGCCAGATCTGAAAAATCACTGAGTGCCACATTCTCACCCAGCATATCCGTTGCACCATTGCCTGGTGCAAAATAGAGTTTGCCTACATTTTTATCCCTTTTCAGCGCGAGTCCTATCGAATACTCTCTTCCGCCTGAACCTATGATCAGTATGTTCATCTATATCTTCTCCAAAAAATTATAATCAGTATCTCTTCACAATAAATCTCTTAGTAGATGCAGTGCCTGCGGGCAAGGGGTTTCCAAAAAATGAAAGGCGAACGCAGTGTTCGGTGTCATTTTTTGGGAAGCCCTTACGCACAATGACTGCATCCAATAAGGTCCGGATGGCCGTTCTGCTATGACTGGCCCTATAGTACCAAAAGCGGGAGAGAGAATCCATCTTTAGGGGGCGATTTCTCGCAGGCGTGAGCCATACTCAAACGAAAACACCCGCACACCGATGGACTACATGTCCCCCTCGAGTTAATGTTGAACCGAATAAATACAGTAGTCGAACCATCCAGATAGAATGATTATAACCAATTTGGAGTTATGTTCTAGTAAAATATTCTTTTTGCTTTCATATAATTGCAACTATCGAATGTTTATGGAAAAATCATGATATAATTATGCAAGAATCTAGATAAAACGGAGAATGTCTATGGGAAGAAATGCAAATGAGCAGCTAACTTTTATTTTAAATTCAATCAATGAAGTTGCTGCCATTCACGATCAAGATGAGCTTCTTGTATCGCTTGCAAAAATGGGGAGAGATATCGTCTCTGCCCAAAGATGCAGCATATGGATTTGGGATCAGAGAGAACATAAGATCTGGACGAAAGTGGCGCAGGGTATTGCCCCAGTCATCATCAACGACAATGAAGGTCTTGTTGGCTCTGTGATCCAAAGCGGAAAAACGCTGATCGTCAACAATGTGCAGGATGACAAGAGATTTAAAGCAGATATCGACGAAAAAACAGGATTTACAACCCGATCTATGATTATCATTCCTATGTTCAACAATGAAAATAGTGTCATGGGTGCCATTCAAGTCATCAATAAAAACAAGTTTGCTGAATTTAAAGAGAGTGATATTAGGCATCTAACACTTGTCTCCACCTATGTTGCAGAAAATATCAAATCAATGATTGCAAAAAAAGAGATCCAAGAGACGCAAAAAGAGCTGATACATATCTTGGGAATCACGAGCGAGAGCCGCTCAAATGAGACAGCAACGCATGTAGCGCGCGTTACAGAGTACTCTTGGCTGCTGGCCAAACTTTACGGCCTCACATCCAAAGAATGTGAACTCCTCAGGAGTGCCTCACCTATGCATGATATCGGCAAAGTAGGTATCCCTGACAATATTCTCAAAAAACCTTCCAACCTCACAGAGAATGAGATGCAAATCATGCAAGAACATACTGTCATTGGACATGACATTCTTAAATATTCCAAGCTCTCCATTATTCAAGCTGCTGCAATTATCGCTTATCAGCACCATGAAAAATACGATGGTAGTGGGTATCCCAGAGGATTAAAAGGAGAGGATATTCATATCTTCGGGCGTATTACAGCACTTGTTGATGTCTTCGACGCCCTGAGTAGTGAGAGGGTATACAAAGGTGTATGGGAAGATAAAAAAATCATCTCATTCATGCAAGAGGAGAGCGGAAAACACTTTGACCCGAGACTGATAGAGGTATTTTTATCACATTTTGATCACTTTATTGAAATCAGACAAAGACTGGGAAATGCATAATATCATTGCACTCGGTACGCAAGGTATCAAGAATGGCAGAGGAGGAAGCACAGCTTTTCTACTCAATACACATCATGCCATTGATGCAGGAAATATTATCCTTCCTCTTGGAGAAAAGTGTACCTCCCTGCACCACATATGGCTTACCCATACCCACCTAGACCACATTGCCGATATTGGCTACATGGTAGACGACTATCACGCCTACAGGACAAAAACATTAACCATACATGCCCTGCCTGAGACAATCCGAGTACTTCAGGAACATTTTTTCAACAATACAATATGGCCAGATTTCTCCAAAATACCACTCTCAAACCACACAGATATGACCTTGACCTATGCCCCAATCAGCCTCCATACTCCTTATCCCATAGGAGAAAAAAGTACCATTCAAGCTTTTGAGTCTGACCATACTATTGCATGCTGCGGCTACATGATCACCAAAGAGAATAGTAGTCTGCTTATCTCTTCAGATACCCATAGTCTGACATCAGTTGTCTCCATGATAGAAAAGTACCCACATATCAATGCAATGATTATAGAGTGCTCCTTTCCCTCAGAGATGCATACCCTGGCAACGCTCAGCAAACATTTGACCCCAGCACTCCTCTTTGCTGGGCTCGACATCATAAAAGAGAGGGGACTGCAACTCTATATCAATCACATAAAGCCCGCCTATTACAGTGAAGTCAGCGAAGAACTGCAAATATTCAACAAAGAGTGGCACCCTACTATCCTAAAGGATGGTGACACCATTCTGTTTTAGTACTTTGTATCAAAAGCATGGACTACACTGAAGTATTTGCCACTGTCTGCCAGATACTGATCGCATCTTGCGACATAGATTTCATACAGTTTAGAGGGATATGATGCCATCAATGTGTCAAAGTGCATCTTGGCTTCCTGAATATTTTCACTCCTGTACAATTGTATTGCATCTTGATATAGTGCAAGCTCTTCTACCCCATAGGGCGTGTCATGCTTTACCTCATAAAGCTCTACTGACTCCTTTTTTCCTTTTACTGTTACGATATCAATTGTACGAATCTGATATACTTCATTGAGGGCTTCACGTGTCGCCGATGTGATGAGTAGTGGCACATCATAATATCGAGTAAGACCTTCTATTCTGGAGGCAAGATTGACGCCATCTCCCACCACAGTGTAGTCCGATCTCCCTGCTGAACCCATATCCCCTACGGTAACAATATCCGTATGCAATCCTATACCTATCCGAAGTCTCACACCGTATTGACTCTCTAGGTCAGTATTCATATTTTTCAGTATTCTAAGTTGAGATATAGCGCTTTGTAGTGCCTTATCAGCATGATACTCTATCTCCAAGGGTGCATTCCAGTATGCCATGATCGCATCACCTATAAACTTATCAACTGTCCCTTGATGTGACATAATATTCTCTACCATAGGCGTCATATAGGTATTGAGCATTCCGATCAGCTTTCCTGGAGATTTAAACTGCTCTGCAAGTGCAGAAAATCCTTGGATATCACTGAAAAATATAGTTGCTTCAAGCTCCTTGGCAACCACAATATCCTCAGCCGTATGTGCAAGAAGATACTCCATAACCGATGGAGAAACCTTCTTGCCAAGCATCCTCTTTACTTGCTCCTTTTTTTTGTGCTCTGTCATATAATCCATAGTGATAGAAGCTACAAGTGCCGTAAAAAATGACAACAAGGGAAAAAGAAGGTTCAGAACTACACCATATCCAAAAAGAAGGGTATAGTACAGATAAATCAAAACAAAGAGAGAAATAGCTGCCAAAGGTATAACAAAAGAGGAAGAAGCCAAGCCAAATAGAAGCATCATCCCCCCTAAAATAGTTGCAATCGATAGCAGATCCATAGCCTTATGCGTACTTTTTGCATCAAGAAAGTCTCCACTCAATATATTGTCAATCACATTGGCATGTATCTCTACTCCAGGAATATTGTTATCATACGCGATAGCCCTCGCATCATAGAGCCCCAGTGCAGAAGTACCCACAAGGACAAACCTTCCCTCTATCTTCTCTTTGCTGACATTCCCTTCTAAGATATCATGTGCACTCACATAGTCGAAATGGTGACCTCCACCTCTAAAATTGACAAGCAATCGACCAGCAGCATCCACAGGGATATGGTAGGGGCCAAAAGTGATCTCCTGTATACCGACCGTATCTCCTGCGATCTCCACCTTGGCACTGCCACTATAGACCCGAAGCATCTCCAGTGCGAGTGAATCATAAACTGCATGATCATATTTCATCACCAATGGCACAGATCTTATCATGCCATTCTCATCTGGAGTATTATTGAAAAAACCGCTTGAATATAAAGAGTCTTGTAATATCGGCTCATTTACAAGCAGTCCTTTGGGCATAAGCATTGTATGCGTATTTCGCATACCTCTTTCTATAAAAACAGCGGGAATACTGGGTGCCTCCTCTCCTCCTCTTGCATCAAAGGTAAAAATATAACCACCGATGACCGGGCTATGCTTGAAGCACTCTGCTAGTATTTGGTCTGTGTTGGGCAAGGGGTGCACGATTTCAGGATAGCGTTTAGCCAAAAGATGCGGAGAGCTTCTGTCTGGCTCCGGAAACACCATATCCAGACCAATAACTCCTGGGTTTTTTTCGGAAATATGGCGTAACAGCATCGCAATTTTATCTCTGCTCCAAGGCCACTGCCCATGTTTCTTCAAGGAGGCATCATCAATATCCACGATAGTAATACTATGGCTTCGAGGAAGTTCCCCTCTCAATAGAAACATATAATCACGCAGTCTGTCATCCAAGGAGAAGAAAGAGGATGGAGAAAAAAGATACAGTAGCCAAAAAAGTACCGTAAGTATAAATGCTACGGCAACTTTATAATAGAGGTGCCGCATCGCTTTTTGTCTCTTGCTACTTAGGAAGTCTACAAGGAGTTCCAGCAGGTATCACTGGAGGTTTTGGCGTATTAGGTTTGCCCTTTATTATTCCTTGCTGTGCAGCACCTGCATCTGTCACATTATGCATATCTGGAGAAGCGCTTCTTGCAGCGTTATCTGATTGAATCTTGAAAACCTCCCCTGCACGGAGAGTTTTGATTCTTCCTCCTGCAGTGACAGTAATAGCACCACGATAGCATTTGTAAGTTTCGAATGTTTTCTGAATCATACCAGAAAAGTCCGTACCACGAATTCCAATCGTTGCCGAAGAGGTTCGTACTTTGAATCTATCGGGTGCGATCTTTCCCATCCTGCCAGTAACAGAACGAAAAAATCCCCTATTTGCACGCATCTGTACCGTAGAGCGTTTTGTCCCATCAAAAAAGTATTTGTCAAATTGGAAAGAGGCATTTGCACCTATGGTTACTATCGTCTCATCCTTGAGCATGATCTGGACTCTGGTTTTGGCATGCGTCATAACCTTATCCCCCTGAAATATCTTCATACCTGATTGTGCCTTTACACTTTTGCCACTACTATGCGTGACACTGGCTGAGCCGCTTAGTGCCATGATATTGCCAATATTGGCAAAGAGTCCGATATTCAAAAACAAAAAAAGTACTACTGTTTTCATATACACTCCTAAAATGATAGATTTACACCCACAGAAACAGTATTTTTATCGTACTCTGCTGGCATATAGTTCGAACTGTTGTCACTATACTCATCTCTGAGATAGACTTTTATCTTTTCACTTTTCGCATAAGTGAGTTTCGCCCCCCACTGACGAAAGTGATCTTCCCGGGTGATAGAACTATGTATATCACCTGATCCAATATCGCTCTCATAGCTTCCCTGTTTGTATTTATAGTAGAGTTTTGCAGAAAATGTATCACTAAAACGATAGTTTGTGCTGATATCAAATGTCAAAAAACTAGCCTCCACAAACCGCTCTGGCTTGTTGCTGTCAGCGGTACGCTTACGGTAACCTACTCCAACATAAGTTATGCTATCTCCCAGAGGTACATAGAGACCTATACTCCCTGCCAACTCTTTAGAATTCATATTTTTATCTTCTTCAGCTATATGACTTTTATAGATATAGTCCATACCAAATTCAACGCTGGTATTAGACGGAGCGGAAAATGTTACTCTAGGCATCACCTTGGACTGTTTGAGAAAATCTCGCTCTAGATAATATACCCTATTGACTATGATAGGCATATAGAAACTAGCATTCTCACCATTGTATCCCAGTCCTATCTCTCCACTCAATGCGTAAAGATCATAGTTGTACGCATCGAGATTGTTTTGGGCAAAAACGCTTAGCTTGCTTTTTGTATACCAGCGGTGCTGTTTGGAAAATGTATGTAGATAGGAGGCTTCTCCCTCAAGCTTCAGAAAAGTTGTAGCCAAGCCATTTTTATTTCCTGTTGCCCCATAGTAAGCATCTAAATCTGTGCCAGAGGAATGCACATTGATGTTTGTATCATGTCCTACAGAAAGGTCTACTTTTCCTCTTACTGTACTGACAACCTCCTCACTTTTTTCTATACCATTCGCTGAAAGTTCGCTGCGACCTGTTTGCATATAAATTGCTTCAAGTGCACGCTTCGCTTCCTGGTTCTTTTCGCTTAGGATCAGTACCCTCTCGTATGCGGCCATGGCCTCCGTTATGTGTCCTAGTTTCTTTGCACTTTTTGCCCACAAGAGATGTAGCCTATAGTCTTTATACTCAGCATAGGATGCTTTTGCTTCTTTGACTGCCTTCGCATACTGTCCGGCATCATAATAATGCTTGGTTCTTAAATAACTGGCATTTGCGGCCACAGCGAACAGTACAAATACCAATATCATACGCTTCAAGTCAACTCCTATTCTTCATTTTCTTCATTGGGATTATAGCGATATACTCTGACATCATCCATATCTTCTGTATCCGGTGTAGTGTCATACATAACCGCCACAGAGATAATACCCTCGGAATCAACGACAAGAGACGGCCCCCTAATACTCCCCTCGACCACCAGTGGAGGTGCCGCCTCTTCCCACTTTTTGTCTCCAACATAGGTAGAGATATGTATACTTCTTTTTCCATTGTGGTCAGCATGCTGCCAGGCTACATATAAAGTATCTCTTGAATCTTTTGTCAGGCTCACGCATTGATTGCTCTCATTGGCACTGCTTATCCCCCCCATGCCATCAGGACTTACTGCACCGTTAACACCATTACCGTCATCCAGATACTCCCAGTCATCAAGAACATTATAGTGTAAGACTTTAATTTTAGCATCGTCTGCACTGTTATCATGGTAGGCTATCGTTACTTCATCATATGTGTCATCACCATTTTCCTTCGTACCTATAACGGAAGAAAAACATATACCCTCTTGGGATCCCAGACGATTCCATACATATCTACCGAGGAAAAAATCATAACTATAGTTAAAAAATTCTGCCTCTGGCAAGCCATCTGTTCCCTCTTTTTCAAATACCACAAAAGGGCGTCCATCATTCTTGATAAGTAAATGTGAACGCTTATAGAGGGCAGGAGAAAGAGTTAAGTTATCGTACCCATCCCAGTCATCATCTTTCTTTACTGCTGAAACAAATGTTACTTTATTGTTATTCTTATCATACCGCATATGAGAATCTGTTCTCTTTC
>JALVVQ010000211.1 GCA_027023325.1 Campylobacteraceae bacterium
GTCTGCTTCTCTGCGGGAGTATTTGCTGTTGTGGGAGATAAATTTATTGAGTCTCATGGGAATCCGATCGGGTATGGGTTATAGGGATATTATATCAAAAGTCTGATCGAATAGTGCCATGCCTATTCGATCTGTAGAGATTAGTTTGCCAGAAAGACATTGACCATGATCACAGGATAGAGTTTTTTGATACGAACCACATGCTTGCGGATGGTACCTCGGATATCCTCTTCGATCTTTTTGGCATTGGCATTGCCCTCTATCTTGGCAGAGAGGAGATAGGTTTCGATAATGTGCTCTATCTCTTTTTCGAACTTCTTGTCATCTTTGTTGGCGATGATACCAAAGGTAGAAATGGCTGGCTTGCCTATAACTTTGCCTGTCTTGGCGGAGAGCTGCATGCTGACAGTAACGATACCATCGGTAGCAAGCTTCTGTCGATCCTCTACGACATCATTGAAGATTTCATTGTTGTTCATATTGTCGATATAGCGTTTGCCTGTTTTGACCGCTTTGACCTTTTTGATAAACTTCGGTGTGATCTCTACTTGGTCACCATCGCTCATGAGGAGCATATTGCGGGCATCTACCCCACAGGCAGCAGCCGTTTTGGCGTGTGCTGCGATGTGATTGTATTCGCCGTGTACAGGCAGGAAGAACTTGGGCTGTACCAGACGGATGATAAGCTTCTGCTCCTCCTGAGCCGCGTGACCGGATACATGAATGTCGCTGAACTCTTTGTAGCGAATCGTGACGCCAGATTTCATGAGTAGGTTCATGAGCTTGGAGACAGAGGCTTCATTGCCTGGGATGGCAGAGGCAGAGATGATGATCGTATCTGTCGGCTTGAGCTTGATATGTCTATGTTCGTCAGTTGCCATACGAGAGAGTGCTGCCATGGCTTCACCCTGTGAGCCGGTGGTAACTACGAGAATCTCTTCATCTTTGTATCTCCCCAGTTCATGGGGCTCCACAAAGTGTTTGTCATCTATATCCAGATAGCCTAGCTTTCTGGTAGTTTCGATATTTCTTTCCATAGAACGCCCGATGACACAGAGCTTTCTGCCATGTTTGATGCCTCTCTCCATGGCTTGAAAGATACGGTGGACATTGGAAGAGAATGTGGACATGATGACTCTGCCTTCTGCCATATCAAAAAGCCTGTCAAAGGTGCCTCCTACTATCTTCTCACTCTTTGTGAAGCCTGGGTTATGGGAGTTGGTAGAGTCAGAGAAGAGGCAGAGCACGCCCTTGGCACCGTAATGTGCAAAGCGGTGCAGGTCAGCCGTATAGCCATCGATCGGTGTATGATCTATCTTGAAGTCTGCGGTGTGGATGATGGTACCTACGGGTGTCTCTATCGCGAGAGAAGAGGAATCCACGATGGAGTGAGTCATATGCATCCACTCTACTTTGAATTCACCGATCTCATACTGTTTACGCTTGGTGACAAAGTTGAAATATTTTGTGTCTGCAGAGAGTCCGTGCTCATTAAACTTATTTTCAATCATTGCTAGGGCAAGTGGAGTACCATAAATTGGGAATTTAAGCTCCTTGAAAAGATAAGGCATAGCACCGATATGGTCTTCGTGAGAGTGGGTGATGACGATACCCTTGATCTTGTCCTTGATGGTATGTAGGTAGCTGAAGTCCGGCACGAGGATATCGACACCGTGCATGGTCTCATCTGGGAAGCTCATGCCCACATCAATGATAAAGGCAGAGTTTTCACTCTCCATGACAGCGATGTTTCCACCGATCTCACCCAGTCCGCCCAGAGGCGTGAAGCGTATCTTCCCCTTGCTGTTCATCTCTATTTGTTTCCACGGTGCCATTCTCTCTTGCTGCACGCGCTCGTTGTCTATCAGACAAGCTTTCATCTCCTCGGAGACATTGGTAGGTTGCTGTTTTCTGCGGCCTCTGTTTTTGTTGCCACCAGATTTATTGTTGGGTCTGTTGTTGTTGGGTTTTTGTCCCCCACTTTTTTGATTGGGGTTTGGCTTTCTGTTTTGACCGTTGTTTGGTTTTCTGTTGGGGTTTGGCTTTCTATGATTTTCTCTCTGCTTCTCTTTTGAATTATCTCTTGATTCACCCTCTTTACGGTTTTCTTGTCGTGGTCTTCGCTCATCTCTCTGGTTTGGGGTATGTCCCTGTCCAGTTTGATTGTTCTGTCTATAAGGGTTGGGGTTTCTTTTGGGCCTATTTCCCTCTTGGGAATTGTGCGCCTTTTCTTGATTTTCGTTCATCTGTTTTATCCTTTTGCCCTAGGGCAGTATATATTTGATGATAAATAGATGTCGCAGCTTCGTGAGGACGGAGTGTATCTTGCAGTTCGAGATCATTAAAGATCTCTGCCACCTTATCTTTGGGGTATCGTGTACTCAGATTTTTGGAGAGCTTTTTCCTCGGTTGAGAAAAAGCCACTTTGAGAAAATCTTCAAATCTTCTATCCTCCAAAGAGCCAAACTTGACAATAGAAAGCACCGCAGAGGTGACCTTGGGGGGCGGCACAAATGCTTCGGGTTCAACCTCGAAGCATAGGGTGGCTGTCCCTACACTGCTTGCCAGCACACCCAGCGCAGAGAAATCTCTCTCTTTGGGTTGTGCAGCAAATTTCAACGCTACCTCTTTTTGCACCATTGTCAGAATACTCTGGCAATGGGGATCGTGCAGTGCTTTCAAGATAAGATGGGTTGCAATATAGTAGGGCAGGTTTGCTACCAGATGATAAGGCTCATCCAGCAGTCCCCCTTGCTCCCAATGCTCAATCGCATCTCCACACTTCAGTACAAGGCGTCCTTGACGGATCGGTTCCTCAAATGCCTGTGCAAGATGCTCGCATAATCGCGTATCCACTTCAAAAGCTGTGACATCTTTCGCTCTTACGAGCGCTTTAGTTAAATCACCTAAGCCAGGTCCAATCTCTACAATAGGTAGATCGTCCTTGGGCATCGCTTGGATGATTTGAGTAATATAGCTTTGATTTTTTAGAAAATTCTGACCAAATCTTTTGCTTGCTAGCGTTGCTAATTCTTCATCTGATTTCATTATACACTTTTTTTCTTATATTTTGTTAGTTTTCGTTATAATCCAGCCAAACTATAATGCTTAGGATGAAGATGGATTATTTCGCAAAGAGAATTATACCATGTTTAGATGTGGATAACGGTAGGGTAGTCAAAGGGGTGAACTTTGTCGGGCTCAGAGATGCAGGCGACCCTGTAGAAGTAGCCAAGCGGTACAATGAAGAGGGTGCAGATGAGATTACCTTTTTGGATATTGGTGCCAGTCATGAAGGCAGAGATACGATTGTGGATGTCGTGCGGGAAGTTGCCAAAGAGGTATTTATCCCGTTAACTGTAGGCGGCGGTATTCGTAAGCTTGATGACATCTATAAGCTTCTGGATGCAGGTTGTGATAAAGTGAGTATTAACTCAGCAGCCATCAAAAATCCAGAGTTTATTACCGAGGCAGCACAACGCTTTGGTTCGCAGTGTATCGTCGTAGCGATCGATGCCAAACGGGTCGCTGAGGGGAAGTGGCATATCTTTACTCATGGAGGTCGTAATGATACGGGGATTGATGCGATAGCATGGGCAAAAGAAGCTTTTGAACGAGGAGCAGGGGAACTGCTGGTGACCTCTATGGATGCCGATGGTACGAAGGCAGGATTTGACAATGTACTTAACCGAAAGATAGGAGAAGTAGCGCCTATTCCTATCATTGCAAGCGGAGGTGCAGGGACGATGCAGCATATCGAAGAGGCATTTACGATAGGGCACTCAGATGCCGCATTGGCAGCCTCGATCTTTCATTTCAAAGAGATAGATATCATGGATCTCAAGCGATACCTCAGAGAACAAGATATTCCTGTGAGGCTATAGGATGATTGTCTGTGCCGGAGAGAGTGAGCAGTTCGATTTTGCTATGCCTGTCGGTATTGGTCTGATAGATGCTGCGATTAATCTCACCAAGATTTGTCTCGAACAAAATCCAAAAGAGATATGCTTCGTGGGGTCAGCAGGTAGCTACGGAGATCATCAGATTTTTGATATTATAGAGACGGAGTGTGCTTGTAATGTAGAAAATAGTTTTTTACAAGGGAAGAGCTATTCCCCCATTGAGGCAGATGTTTCACATGAAACATCTGCCTGCAGAGTGATGGTAAACTCTTCAAACTATATTACTACCGAAGAGAGTCTAGGACAGGCCTATTTGGAAAAAAATATCCATTTGGAAAATATGGAGTTCTATGCCATTATGAAAGTAGCCAAAGCATTTGGTATTCCTGCCAAAGGGATATTGGTTGTGACTAACTACTGCAATGAAAATGCACATAGAGATTTTATGAATCATCATAAAGAGGCGATGGAGAGATTGACAAGATATATTGAAAGTACTCTCATTTGATGCTGGGCAACCACAAGGGGTTGCCCCTACAAATTTTGTAAATGTAGAGGTGCCCCCTTGTGGGTACCTTTTTACAACGAAAGAGAAAAAATGAAAAAAATACTACAAGACTATACAAAAGAAGAACTAGCTGAGATTATTAAACCAGCTTTCCGAGCTAAGCAGGTCTATTCTTGGGTCTACCATAAATATGTAGATTCCTTTGAGCAGATGAAGAATCTGCCAAAAGCTATGAGAGAAGAGCTTGATGTAACATTTACGCTTACGCCACTCAAGATGCTCACGGTACAAGATAGTATTGATGGTAGCCGTAAGTATCTCTTTGAGCTGCATGATGGGCATACGGTGGAAGTAGTACTGTTGCTGATGCGAGACAAAGAGTATCATGAAGATGGCTCTATAAAGCATCAGGAACGCTATACAGTCTGTATCTCCTCTCAGGTAGGGTGCAAGGTTGGCTGTGCCTTTTGTTTGACTGCAAAGGGCGGATTTATGCGTGACTTGACTGCTGGTGAGATTGTAGAGCAGGTGCGTCAGATCAAGAATGATAATGGTATCGATGCCAACCGCCGTGTCAATCTGGTATTTATGGGGATGGGAGAACCGCTTGACAACTTGGATGCTGTGACGAAGGCGGTTAAAATTTTTGCAGATCCTGACGGCATGGCGATCGCGGCACACAGACAGACCATCTCTACTTCGGGACTGAGCGCCAAGATCAAAAAGCTTGGAGAGATGGATCTAGGTATCAATCTGGCGATTTCTTTACATGCAGTGGATGACGAATTGCGCCAACAGTTAATGCCTATTAACAAAGCTTACAATATCCAATCGATCATTGATGCAGTCAAAGCTTTTCCTGTCAATAGCAGAAAGAGGGTGATGTTTGAATATCTTGTCATCAAGGATGTCAATGATGATATCTCTGCTGCCAAGAAGCTACTCAGTCTGCTGGATGGTATCAAAGCCAAAGTAAACTTGATCTATTTTAACCCCTACGGTGGCACCGAATTCAAGAGACCTGAAGAGAAAGGTATGGTTGAGTTTCAAGAGTATCTGGTCAAGCGTGGGCTTCTTTGTACTATCAGAGAATCCAAGGGCTTGGATATCTCTGCTGCTTGTGGACAACTGAGAGAGCAGGAGAAAGGAGAAGCAATATGACGACCATGGATGCTGTACTTTATACGATTATTATCGGTGTGGTGATTGTAGGGGTGGTTGGGTTTATCCTTGCGGTCAGAAGCGAGGACTAAAGACATCTCACCAATGTTTCACATGAAACATTGGTTTTGCCTATTAAATTTACGCTTTTCTTTTGAACAGATCTTTTCTGTTTCTTTCTCAAAATCTATTTTACTCTCAATGAAATAATTCGCTCCATAGCTGAATGTCAGTGTATGTGCATGAAGCATGAGTCTGCTGGCACCGGTTTCTAACAATCTGTTTTCTATGCTAAGCTTCCCCTCTAGATAGGCATCACTGGCAGCAAAAGAAGTACCGTAGATAGGGTCTCCTAGTATGGGATGTTTCATGTGAAACAAGTGTACTCTGATCTGATGTGTCCGTCCGGTAACAGGATAACAGGCTACCAAAGTGGCATCCAATGCAGCATTATAGGAGAGAGGAACAAAGTCTGTATGGGAAGATTTTCCTTCATCGGCTACAGTCACCTTGTGCTTGCATTGGCTGTAATCATTGCGCTTTTTCAGGGGTGCATCTACAGCAAAGGGCTCTATGAGCTTTCCGTCTACCCAGGCCAGATAGCTTTTGCGTATGGTCTTGATCTCAAAGGCATTTTTCAAGAAGCGTTCGGCATCCTTGTGCTTACTTGCCAGGAGTAGGCCGGATGTCTCCATATCGATACGGTGTACAGCATTGGCATGGTCGCCTGCGAGCGTGCGTATCTCATCAAGCATTGAGTACTCTGTTGCCATGGTATTGGGATGCACAAGGATGCCGGAAGGTTTCTCAAATACCATGAAATCAGGTGTCTGAAAAAGAGCTGTTTTACCTCTGGATTTAGGGGAGAAATAGACCATCTCGATATCCCCGCTGATGAGCTCTCCTGAGTTGGCAAGCGAGATGCCGTCGATGAGGAGTCTGCCCTTGCCTATAAGTCTTTGGGCTTGTCCCTGTGTATAGCCAAAATGAGCCATCACAAAGAGAAAGGCAGGGGTAGGGGAGGCGACATGGTACTTCTCTTTGACAAATGGCATTTTCACCCCTTCATAACCGCATTTTGGATAGAATTATACCAAAATAATAAATGGCAAGGATGAGAGATGATAGAGAGATACTCAAGACCCGAGATGGCGCAGCACTGGACGATGCAAGCGAAATACCAAGCATGGCTGGATGTAGAAATTGCCGTAGTCAAGGCATGGAATCGTTTAGGACTAATTCCTGATAATGATGCACAGAAGATTGTAGAAAACGCAGGCTTCTCTGTCGAGCGAATTGATGAGATTGAAGCAGTCACGCGCCATGACTTGATTGCCTTTACCACCTCTGTATCGGAGACATTGGGTGAAGAGAGCCGCTGGTTTCACTATGGTATGACAAGCTCAGACACGGTAGATTCTGCTGTGGCACTACAGATGACTGCTTCTCTCAAGATCATTATCGAAGATGTCAAGATGATGATGGCATCGATCAAGAAAAGAGCCCTTGAGCACAAGATGACATTGATGGTAGGTCGCAGCCATGGTATTCACGGAGAGCCTATTACTTTTGGTCTGGTACTGGCTGTATGGTATGATGAAATGGCCAGGCATCTAAAAAATCTGGAGCAGACCATGGAGGTGATCGCAGTCGGACAGATCTCAGGTGCGATGGGTAACTTTGCGCATGCGCCTTTGGAGCTGGAGGAGTATGCGATGGAGGAGTTGGGTCTGCAATCTGCTCCTGCGTCTAACCAGATAATCCAGAGAGACCGCTATGCCAGGCTGGCAACCGCACTGGCATTGCTGGCAAGCAGTATCGAGAAGTTTGCCGTGCAGGTGCGCCATTGGCAGCGTACAGAGGTCTATGAGTGTGAAGAGTTCTTCGCCAAAGGGCAGAAAGGCTCTTCCGCTATGCCACACAAGCGCAACCCTATCCTCACAGAAAATATCACTGGATTGGCACGGATGATTCGAGCCTATGCCACACCAGCGATGGAAAATGTAGCACTATGGCACGAGCGGGATATCTCCCACTCTTCTACAGAACGATTCTGGCTTCCTGATGCTTTCGTGACTAGTGATTTTATGCTCCACCGTATGAATAATGTCATCGCTAACCTCACTGTAATGCCGGAGAATATGATGAAAAATCTCAATCTCACAGGCGGCTTGGTCTTTTCCCAGCGAGTCTTGCTTGAGCTTCCAAAAGCAGGTGTAAGCCGCGAAGATGCCTACAGAATCGTCCAGAGAAATGCCATGAAGGTATGGGAAGAGATACAACAAGGCAGATCTACTACGAATGAGAAGGGAGAGTCTCTTTATCTGCAATATCTGCTTGCGGATGATGAGCTGAGAGAATCTCTTAGCGAAGAACAGATCCGAGAATGTTTTAATTTTGATTACTATACCAAGAATGTGGACAGGATATTTTCACGGGTATTTAAAGCCTAATTTTCTCGCCAATACCGCCCCAACCCCCATGGGAGCGGCAGCCTCTGAAATATAATATTTAATTATAAAACGAATACCCAACGAGATCACTTTTTTAACAAAAAATCAAGCAAAATTTTAGTAAAATCTTTATCTTTTAATAGAGCGAAAGCACACTTTTTTATAGAGATCGTATGAGAAATCACATTGGGGGGTAGCATGACAAGAGTAGTCAAAAGAAACGGCAGAATAGAAACACTGGATGTAACAAAAATACAGAAGTATACTTCTGCTGCCGTAGAGGGGCTGGAAGGCGTCAATCAGAGTGAACTAGAAGTAGATGCCAAGATACATTTTCAGGATATGATTACCTCCGAAGAGATACAGCAGACACTCATCAAAACAGCCGTAGACAAGATCGATATCACTTGTCCTGACTGGACATTTGTCGCTTCTCGCCTGTTCCTCTATGATATATACCACAAGGTCTCAGGCTTTTCAGGCTATATCCATATCAAAGAGTACTTTGAGAGAGGAGAAGCAGAGGGGCGTATTCTTCTGGGGCTGAAGGAGAAGTATGATCTGGATGATTTAAATGCCTATATCGAGCCGGAGAGAGATCTACAGTTCACTTATCTGGGCGTCAAGACACTGTATGACAGGTATCTTCTGAAGGACAAAAAAGGCTGTCCTATAGAGCTTCCTCAGCACCTTTTTATGGGTGTAGCGATGTTTCTTGCGCAAAATGAATTTGACTGCCAGAGTTGGGCAAAAAAGTTTTATGATATTTTGAGTAAATTTGAAGTCATGGCGGCAACGCCGACACTTTCCAATGCCAGAACACCCCGTCATCAGCTTAGCTCTTGTTACATCGGTTCTACACCTGATAATATCGAGGGAATATTTGATGCCTACAAAGAGATGGCGCTACTGAGTAAATTTGGTGGTGGTATCGGGTGGGACTGGACGCAGGTGCGAGGTATGGGGTCGTTTATTGATGGGCACAAGCATGCGGCCGGGGGTATCGTGCCTTTTCTCAAGATTGCCAATGATGTGGCGATAGCGGTTGACCAGCTGGGTACACGAAAGGGCGCGATTGCTGTCTATTTGGAGCCTTGGCATATTGATATTCGTGATTTCCTAGATCTGAAGAAGAACTCAGGTGAAGAGCGTCGCCGTGCGCACGACCTGTTCCCTGCCATGTGGCTCAATGATCTCTTTATGGAGCGGGTAGAAGCAGATGCGATGTGGACACTTTTTGACCCATTTGAAGTGCGTGAACTGATCGATTTGCATGGTGATGCCTTCAAAGAGCAGTATGAGGCATTGGAGAAACGAGAAGATATTACCAGAGAGGTCATCTCTGCCAAAGGACTGTGGAAAGAGATCCTGCGGAGTTATTTTGAGACGGGGAATCCCTTCTTGGCATTTAAAGATGCTGCCAACAAAGCCAATCCCAACAAGCATACAGGCATTATCCGGAGTTCCAATCTCTGTACCGAGATTTTCCAAAATACCGGCCCTGACTACTACAAGATCAGAATCACTTACCAAGATCGTACGATTGAGATCTTTGAAGAGGAGGAGATGGTCACTGTGGACAATGGTATGACCAAGCCCGCCAAGAAGATCACAGCACTGGACAGTCTGG
>JALVVQ010000212.1 GCA_027023325.1 Campylobacteraceae bacterium
ATGGGCTACTGTGGATCTGAGAGTATCGAAGTATTTTGGAAAAAAGCAGAGTTTGTAGAGATCACTGCTGCAGGTCTTAAAGAGAGCCATGTGCATGATGTGACGATTACGAAAGAGAGTCCGAATTATCACGGCTAAGATGCGGATATACATGTAAAATAACCGTAGGTCGGGATGCCCTCTCCCCGACAAATATCCAAACCGCATTTATGTTTCATTTTCTTATAAAGTTTTGTGCTTCATGACTCCAAAGAGATAATATATATTTCACACTATGGTAGCAAATGTCGGGGTGGGGAACCCCGACCTACGATTTTTGTACAAAAACTTATATCTAAAACCTTTGCAAATACCATAAGCCCAATTCATATGCGGGTAAAAGGTGCTGTAGCAACAGCACCCTACAACGCTTCTGGAAAACTCATAAATATCCGTATAATTCAAAAATCAAGTCATTATTTGTGTTAACTATACTTGACATTTTAATATTATTCTACTAATATGTTAATTAGTATTAACACAAGGAGCTAGTGTGATAGATGTCTTTGCTGACAAGAAACATGCAGGCTCGTTGAGCTATAACAAGCTTTCAAGAGAATTTACTTTCAATTATAGTGCAGACAATCCTATCTCACTGACGATGCCTTATAGGCAGAAGAGCTATCTGTCACAGTATCATCTGTATCCTGAAATAGTATTCCATACAGTTCTTCAATACAGGGAGGATATCTATCATGCAATTTTATGATATAGGGGAGAGAATTAGAGCAGAGAGAAAAGCAAAAGGATTGACCCAAGCACAGGTGGCTGCTGATGTCGGCATTACGCGTCAGACACTTTCCAAGCTCGAAAAAGGAGAGATAGCCAAAATTTCCCTGTTGGTGTTTATAAAGATTCTTGAATCTCTGGATCTTGAATTGGATGTGGCAGACAAAAAGCCATTTTATTATTTTGATGCCAAGTCGGTAGAGGAGTAGAAAACGATGCTAGAACTCCTCACACTCTACACTATCGGACTGATGGGCTCGGCCATCCCTGGCCCAGATATCCTCTATATCACCCGTACGACACTGGATCGTGGACTCTGGGCTGGATGGATCGGTGCGGCTGGGGTGCTGTTTGCTTCTTTGTTTTATCTTACGGCTGCGGGGCTTGGGCTGGGGGTATTGGGGCAGAGTCCCTATTTTCAGTTGCCCATCGGGGTCTTTGGGTCGCTCTATCTGCTTTGGATTGCCAAGAGTATCTGGAATGAGACGATCCATCTGGACAACACACATGACCGGGACGGGCATAAGCTGCATATCTTTCTCAAGGGGATGGTAGTGCATCTGTCTAACCCCAAGGCTATCATCTTCTTCTCCGTCATACTGGCACCCTTTTTGAATAAGGCTAACTTGCCCCTGCAGATACTGATCTTGACGATGGGCCACACGACGACATTTTTCGGAGTGGCATTTTTGGTCTCTCGATTTGATGGATTTTTCACCCCACACAGGGCGATGATCATCAACCGTGCCTCAGCAGTGCTGTTTACTTTCTTTGCACTGGAGCTGATACGCAATGCTTGGCTGGCAGCGCAAGAGATTTTATAAAGCTATCACACTTCTCCTCTCTCATACCATTTTCGTAACCAGCTGTCTAGGGGATAGAGCAGTTTGTAGATCGCAGGGACGACGAGCAGTGTTAGTACTGTAGAGCTCACTAGACCTCCGATGATCGCCAGTGCCATGGGGGCATTGCCCTCGGAGCCTGGGCCGGTACCAAAGGCCAGCGGCGCCATGGCGCCGATCATCGCAAAGGTAGTCATGAGAATAGGGCGTAGGCGCTTCTCTCCTGCTGTGAGAATCGCTTCATCGAGTCCCATGCCCTCTTTGATCGCACGGTTGGCATAGTCGACGACGAGGATAGCATTTTTGCCCACCATTCCCAGTAGCATAATGATCCCAATCATGACAAAGAGACTGAAGTTGTTGCCCGTCAGGTAAAGTGCTACCATCACGCCGGTAAAAGAGAGCGGCATAGATATCATGATGATAATCGGCTGTACCAATGACTCGTAGAGTGCTGCAAGGATGAGATAGATGAGGATCACCGCCAATGCGATAGCTCCGGCAAAGGCCTTGGCAGTATCCTGCATATTTTCGATATCTCCTGTAAATCGGTAGTTGTATC
>JALVVQ010000213.1 GCA_027023325.1 Campylobacteraceae bacterium
AATGCCCATATCGCAGAGCTGGAGACGACAAACCGACACTTTAGCCGTGACAGCAGAACTCCAAGAAAGCTTCTCTTACATAAAAAACAGATCGAAAAAATCTATGTAAAGATTCACAAAGAGGGCCTAACGGTTATACCACTCATGCTCTATTTCAATGAGCGAAATCTTGCCAAAGTCAGTATTGCCGTTGCTAAAGGGAAAAAACTCCATGACAAACGGGCAGACCTCAAAGCAAAAACGCTGGACAGAGAAGCCAAACAAGTTATGAAAAACAGAAGTTATTCGTAGGTGTGCCATGTCGCATCTACGGGTTGGTCTTTTCTTCCTTGCGGATAAGACCTTTGACAAAACGATACAACCTCTTGAATCGCTTAGAGAGGGTATTATCTCCTGTGAGATGGTGCCGCTTAAAATTCTTGATAAATGACTTGAGGTTACCTTTAAGCTCTTTCATTATTTTGACTGTAGATTGATAGATTTCCCGTGATTTGATCCACGCAAAAAAAGCCAGTACTTTTTCATAAAGATACTTGAACCATGCAAAAGAGAGAAGCTTCCCCTCTGTAGCCCTAAAAAGCCAAAAAGTAAAGGCCGCAATGGGAATCTTCAGGGCATAGAGCAGCATCGCAGATATCACCATCCCATTGACAGCCATGACCCCTGCAGTAACACCAGCAATCTCTACGCCAATCAACAGTACCACAAACAGAACAAGTATCACATAGCGGTTGATAGATTGAAGCCTAGCCTGAAGTTTCTGAAGCACATGCAATTCATGGATAAAGATATAGATAGGCTTGGCAAAGCTCTCCCAAATGATCTCTTCAAAAACAATGAAGATCACTACCAGCGCTAGTTGCACTAACATGATTGCTTTTCGTAGTATTTTTTGGAATATTGACACAAACAGTCCTTATAGAATAATAGGTATTATAGTAGAAAAAGTTGAAATCTTATGTGACCAAGAAAGTAAATATTTCTTTCTGATTTGCTGTAGTTTTGGTTGAATGGAGATTTTGGCGTGCGGGGAGCTTACAAAGAGTAAGTGACCAAACGGAAAAAGCTCCATTCGGTCGAAAATGCAGTAAAATGGGACGAAAAAATTACTTTCTTCGGAGCTCTTTAATTCTAGCTGATTTGCCTTTTCTCTCTCTTAGATAGAACAGCTTCGCTCTTCTGACTCTACCTCTTCTGAGTACAGTGATACTGTCTATACTCTCAGAGTAGAGAGGGAATGTTCTCTCTACGCCTACTGAGTTAGCACCGATCTTTCTCACATTGAATGTTCTGCCAGTACCTTCACCTCTGATAGCGATACAAACGCCCTCATAGTTCTGTACTCTTGTTTTATTTCCCTCTGTGATTGTTACGGCTACTCTAAGTGTATCACCAGCTCTGAATTCAGGAACTGTTTTACCCTCTAGTTGTGCTTTTTCAAAGCTTTCTATGTATTTGTTTTTCATTGTTTTGCCTTTGCTTTTGCATAGATGTCGGGTCTAAAATACTTTGTCTTGGACAAAGCCATCCAGTTTTTTAAGTCTGCGATTTTACTATGATTCCCCTTTAAAAACTCTGAAACGACGGGAATATTTTGATAGAGCGTCGGTTTGCTAAAAGAGGGTGCTTCCAAAAGTGACGCTTCAAAGCTCTCTATACTCAAGGAGTCACTGTTACCAAGCACTCCTTCCACATTGCGGGATATCGCATCACAAAGCATCATAGAGGGGAGCTCTCCACCTGTCAAGATAAAGTCCCCCACAGAGAAAAGCTCGTCGGCATGCATTTCGATCACGCGCTCATCTATCCCCTCATAACGACCACTAACCAGCACGACATGGCTCTTTTTTGCCAACCTTTTTGCGTCATTTTGTTCAAATGGTTTACCTACAGGAGTGAGAAAAACTATATGTGATTCTGGCGAGTCTTTCTTGATCGCTTTTAGCGTGTCGTCCAATGGCTGGGGTGTCATCAGCATCCCTGCACCCCCGCCGATCATCGGTTCATCCACTTTGAGGTGTTTGTTGGTCGTGTAGTCTCTAGGGTTTTGATAGTCGATCGTAATCTTATCTTCAGTGATCGCACGACCAAGGATCGAATCCGTAAAATACCCCTGAATGATCTGTGGGAAGAGTGTTACAAAGGTAAATCGCATCAC
>JALVVQ010000214.1 GCA_027023325.1 Campylobacteraceae bacterium
TGCTTCTGGAGGATGACTATCTCTACCAGGTCTCTATCAGGGATTTTCTCATAGAAAATGGTTACGAGGTGGATGCCTTTGCAGACGGAGACGAGGCACTCGATGCCATCTATAATGGAAGCTATGCGCTGTTGCTTCTGGATATCAGGGTGCCGGGTATAGATGGCTATGAGATACTCAAAGAGGTCCGCAGCAGTGGGCTGGAGACACCCGTCATCATGCTTACTTCTCTGACAGATATTGAGGACTTGAGTTTGGGCTATGAACTGGGATGCAGCGACTACATCCGAAAACCTTTTGCGCTCAAGGAGCTCAAATACAGGATCGAGCATATCACTAAAGTATCCATCTACAAAAATCACCAAGAAAATATTGTGATAGATGATCTTTTCCATTTTGATACGCGCAGTGAGACACTGCTGAGGTCAGGTGTGCCCGTGGAGTTGAGTGCCATAGAGATTAGACTTGTCGCCACTATGGTGCAGCATAGGGGGTACTACCTCTCTCTGGAGAAACTCCGTGACGCGGTATGGGAGGGACGGAGTGTGAGCTATGCAGATATCCGTATGTGTATCAACCGTGTCAGGCAGAAGTGCGGCAAAACATTTATACAGACCAAAAAAATGGTAGGGTATAAAATTGGTTAAAGGCAGTGCATATCTTCCCAGTCGTTATATTCTTTTTCAGGTACTGATCCTGATTCTTATTGTCGCGATTCCCCTGCATTTTTATATTACCAGCGAACTGGAAAACAGCAGGTACAGAGCAGAGAAAGAGCTAGAACGCTACGCACAGAGAGTGGCACACAAAATCTACCTTTTTTCAAACTCCAATGAACAGGTGTTTTATTTTCCTCGATCTACTATTTTCAAGAGTGCAATCTACGACGCAGAGGGGGAGCCTCTCTTTTCGCTTCTGGAGCAAGCACCAGTGCTTTCTTTTGCGAATTTTGAAGAGCAGCAGGGGCACTATTGTCTCAAATTCCCGCTCAAACCCAATATTTTTGATGCGCAGACACTGGTGATTGATAAAAAGATCAGTCATGCCAGACTCTTTGTCAATGTACTGGTGATACTGATGGTGATCACCCTTCTGGTGCTTTTTGCCATACTCTCGATCATCAGGCATAGTGCGGAGCCCTATCAGCAGTTTAACCGCTATTTGGAAAATTTCATCAAAGATGCGATGCATGAGATGAAAACACCAATGGGTGTGATACTGATCAATCTGGATGGTTTGAGCAATCTCTACCAAAACAATACCATGATAATGCGGGCAAGGTCGGCACTGAAAAATATGATTGTGGTCTATGAGGATCTGGAATTTTTTGTCAGAAACAACAGGGTGGAGCATCCCAAAGAGCGCTTGGATCTTTCACAGTTTGTCCGAGAGCGAATTGCTTTTTTTGATGATCTTCTCAGGTCCAAAGAGATCACGGTAACACAGAAGATAGAGGAAGGGCTGATGATACATTTTAGCAGACTGGAACTCTCCAGAATCATAGACAATACCCTCTCCAATGCGATCAAATACTCTCCAAGTGATACGAAAATCATAGTAAGTCTGCATGAGAAGGAGGAACAGATCCTGCTCTCCATAGCCGATCAAGGAAGAGGCATCAAGGATGCAGGAAAGGTATTTGAGCGCTACTATAGAGGAGAAAAGATCTCTGGTGGTTTTGGTATAGGGCTGAGTATTGTCAAGGCCATATGTGATAAAAACAGAGTGACTGTAGAGGTTCTTTCCTCCAAAGAGAAAGGAACAAGCTTTATTTACTATTTTAAAAAATAGGACTAAAACTCTCCTAATAAGAGATTCTTTTAAGATTTGGTTATTCAATTAGCGCTATAATTTTTTATAATTTTTAATGATAGGATATAAGATGAAACAACTTTTTTCAATGAAGATGGCAGTGTTGATACTATTTTTATTTGGTGTATTGATCGGAACAGCGACTTTTATAGAAAATGATTACGGTACGCAGACAGCACAAGCGTTGATATATAAGACAAAATGGTTTGAGCTCTTTTTGACCTATTTTACGGCTATTTTGCTTTACAATATTATCAAGTTTAAATCGTATAAAACAAAGTTTCCTGTCTTTCTCTTTCACCTCTCTTTTTTTGTGATTGCACTGGGTGCTTTGGTCACCAG
>JALVVQ010000215.1 GCA_027023325.1 Campylobacteraceae bacterium
CGCTGTGGAGAGGAGTTTCCTCTCGCCATAAATGAGAGAAAGGATGATCTCAGGCATACCCTTGAAATGTTTGTCAAGGAGAATCATACTATTAATAGTATTGATATCGAGTATAAATTTTCAGTTGTCACCTATAGCGACGAAGAGCTTGAAAAGGCAATTACGCACCTCAAAGATGCGCTAAGCAACGACAACATCTTTCCCCACCAAACTCCCAGAAAAGAGGAGATACAAGATGTTGCCATCATCTCTCAAATAGAAGAGTCCATTGTTACTGCAATCAAAGAGAAAAACCTCTCTTTTTTATTTCGTCCTCTAGAGAATATCAAAACCAAACAGATTGATATCTACGAAGTATCAGTCAAACTTTATACTGATTCGCATGGAGATATTTTACCCAGAACTTATCTTCCCATTATCAATAGGTTGGGACTAGGTAGAGACTATGATCTTGCTATTGTGGAACATCTCGTCTCACTGCTTCCTCTTTTGGATGAGCACATATCACTCACTTTCAACCTCTCGCCTTTCTCACTAAGAAACAGAGCGTTTCAAGGCAGCTTGTTTACACTATTAGAACAAAGCCAGATCAATGCCTCTAGGCTTATCATAGAGCTGTATGAACGAAAGGCGCATCATGACCTCAGTAACTATTTTCAGACACTGAACTATATGAGAAGCAAAGGGTTGCGCATTGCTATCGATAACTTTGGTTCCTCCAATGCCTCAATGGAATACATGAAGCACTTTAAATTTGACATGGTACAGTTTGACCGAGAATATGTCACAAAGCTGGAGGATGAAGTCAGCTATGAAATGCTACGCTCTCTTGTTGATATGTCCAGAAACCTCCATATTACTACCATTGCAAAATGGGTAGACAAAGAGGCACAAAAGATAAAACTACACACACTTGGCATTGACTATATCCAGGGATTTGGCGTGGGGAAACCCGTCTCAGAAAAAACACTGATCAACACTTACAACTAAAGGAATACTTATGAAATACGGTGAAAAAGAGATACAGGAATTCAATATCAGCGATACAGAAAATTTCTGGCCCAACCCCCACAAGAAAAATTATACTATCAATATAGAACTGCCTGAGTTCATGTGCCTCTGTCCACGCTCAGGATATCCTGACTTTGCAACGATTCGCATCAGCTATGTACCACACAAGAAAGTCGTAGAGCTCAAAGCCATCAAACTCTACATCAACAGTTTTATGCATCGCTATATCTCCCACGAAGACTCTGCCAATGAGATCTATGATACACTTTTCAAAAAGCTCAAGCCTCGCTCTATGAAACTGACAGCTGAGTTCAACCCCAGAGGCAATGTCCACACCGTCATCGAAATAGACAGCAAAAAAATATGACAATCTGACATTTTTCTACATTTTTCCTAAAAAATACACTATGATACTCCTATACAAAAAGGAGTATTATGATTCACTTTTATGAAGTGTCAAGCAGGCTGAGAGATGCGATCATGCAACTGGAGAAAAGAGAGAAGATCAAAGACAAAGATATCGCTCAGTCTCTTGGATTGAGCCCACAGTACTATGCTGTCATAAAGCGACGCGGCAAGATTCCCTACGAATCCATCGCACTGTTTTGCAAAAAACACAGACTCAGCATGAACTGGATTCTTCTTGAGCAAAAACCAGTCTATTTGACCTAAGCCCATTTTACCGCTATAATTATCGCTGTACTATGTTACAAATCTAATTTGAAGGAAGTCGTATGGGAAAAAGAGACGATAAAATTGCACAATATATCGAGAATGCAAAGAAGCTGGGGCTGGGTCTTTCCGAGGATCTTATCACAAAGGTCACAGTGGGACTTGGTCCCTCTATTTATAAAAAAGACAGCGAAACAGTCTCATGCTCACAGGCATCAGAACTGGAAACCGTCAAGAAAAACTATCTCCTGAAAAATTAGGACTCTCCGCCGATGATGCCAAGCATGATGCTGTGATCAAAAAGGTCTGCGAGGCAATGGGAAGCTCTAACCGCAACAAATACAGAGCCCTGTTCTACGCCATGCTCTGCAAAGAGTTTGGCAAGGAATCTGTCTACTCATAGCCCTATAAACGCTATATTTTGATAAACAGAATATAGCGTTTCTTTGCATCATTTTTACCAA
>JALVVQ010000216.1 GCA_027023325.1 Campylobacteraceae bacterium
TTCCATATCCACATGGCTGTCTGCGATGATCTCTACTTCTCTGCCAACCAGTGGAAGCGTGACGCTTTGACCAATGAGGTGTTTGTGTCTCTCATCCTCTGGATGTACCATAACCGCTGTATCCCCAAAATAGGTTTCAGGACGGGTGGTGGCGACGACGACCTCTCCGCTACCATCAGTTAGTGGGTAGCGTATATGGTAGAGCTTGCCCATATGGTCTTCATGCTCAACTTCGATATCAGAGAGTGCCCCGTCATGGGTACACCAGTTGATCATATAGTTGTCTTGGACGATGTGTCCTTCATCGTACATCTGCTTAAAAGCCTTTTTGACAGCAGCAGCGAGCCCCTCATCCATCGTGAAGCGCTCACGACTCCAGGCAGGGGAGACACCCAAGTGACGCAGCTGTGAAGTAATGGCATTGCCAGAGTTGTTTTTCTGCTGCCAGGCACGCTCGAGAAATGCTTCTCTACCGATCTCCTCTTTGGTCGTACCTTTAGCCAAGAGCTGTTTCTCTACGACATTCTGTGTAGCGATCCCCGCATGGTCAGTGCCAGGTTGCCAGAGGGTCTTGTAGCCATCCATCCTCTTGTATCGCACGATGATGTCTTGTATGGTAAAGGTCAGACCGTGTCCGATATGCAGGCTGCCGGTGACATTGGGGGGAGGCATGGAGATACAGAAGCTTTTGCCTTCTTTTCGTATCGCTTCATTGCCATCAATCTCAAAGTAACCGCGCTCTTCCCAGAGTTTATAGTAGCTGTTTTCCAGGGCTTTGGGGTCGTAGACTTTTTTTGCTGTATCGCTCATACAGATTCCTTCTGAAGGTAGGGCACTTAGGGCGTGACTACCTGAAATAGTGCCGCGATTATAGCAAAAGGGTGCTTTGTGTTACTCTTTGGGGGTGAGACTTCCCTCTGTGCACTCTATGACTTCAGTGGTTTTGTCATGATTTTTGACACAGCGGATCGTTACACTGAGATCTGCAATCTCAGTATCGATATCTTTGACGATGCTGTCTTTTTTCTCTTTGTTCCAGTGTGTATAGTCATAGTTGGAAGTTTGGTCACCCAGCGCTTCATCGATACGGTTCACTGTCTTGATACAGCCAGAAGCCTCTGTGCCATTTTCTGCATGGTCCATGCATTCTCTGGCGCCCTTGAGTGCTACCATAAGTTTGGGCAGGAGCTTTTTTTGTTTTTGGAGGTATCTTTCTCCGAGCGTATTGATGATTTCCTTTTCCTGTGTGGGGGTAAAGGTGATATTTTCATCTTGGAGATCAATGCCCATGGCTTTGATTTTATGATGGAGGTTATCGACCGCTGCCATGTAATCAGCAGTATTGACAGATGCAGAGGCATTGTTGGTATAGCCATCATCCACCATGACGGCAAAGCCAGGAAGTGCGAATTCATTGTCTGAGATAGGCTGATTGAGTATGATAGATTGTGCAGTACGCGTAGAGCTAAAACCTGCTGCTTTGACGGTGATCTTGAGTGGGATACCTTTGTAGAGGCAGATGCTTTGGTCTTTGGTCTTCCAGAGCTCACAGGTATATCCGGCGACCTCTTCTGTTCCCAGCTTGATTGCCTTCATCTCCTTGAGTATCTCTAGGCTCTCATCTGACATATCGGCACCCTGTGCTATGGCGATGTCTATATTGCGGTCTCTGGTCTGGTAGGTCACATTCTCGTCAAAGTCTACAGTATAAATCGTCCCGTAATCCAGCATGCTCATGCTGTGACTGGCGACCTCTTCGTTGAAGTCTCCCTGCTGTATCTCTGTGGCATCATCTTCTTTGAGCTCTCTGGCTCCCCAGTGGTCAAAGACGAGTCTGGACACACCCACAGTATGCGTGGTAAGTCCAGGCGCGATACCTGTAGTATTGATATCATACAGAATCATGCCGGACTCGACGGGGTAGCGCTTGAATATGTTCTTTGCTTGCATGGTTGTCACAAAAAAGAGACACAAAAAAGAGACCAGTAAATATTTTTTCATCTGCATATTTCTACTTTTTTGATGCCATTATAGCATATTACGGTATCGGAAGGGCATCAGAGAAAAAATAATTTTCAAAAATAGTTGTTTTGTGCTATTCTATTAGACTGTCATAGCTGCATGGACGGTATATACAATCTCTTTTCTGTGTAGATTGAGGTCTTCGTCGAGCACCTCTTTAAAAATTAGTTTGAACCAAAAAAGGAAAGAAACTGCTCAGGGATACGAGAGGGTCTCCCCATAGAAAGGTAGACCAGTACGATCTCCATGCCAAAAAGCTTCTCCTCTCCTCTGAATATCTCTTGTCGGAGGATAAGCGAGGAGCGCTTGGTTTTTAGCACCTCCGAGCGTACCTCCAGCAGATCTCCCAAGCAGGCGGGGGAGAAGAAGGAAGCATGAATGTCTTTTACGACAAACCCGCTGCCATCTCCTTGGTGTGGCTGTAAGTCTCTTTGAAAAAAAAGCTCGCTCCTTGCTCTCTCACAGAAATTAATGTAACGCGTATGATACATGATTCCGCCAGCATCTGTATCTTCATAATATACTCTTATTTTCATCTTCTAAACCCCACATGTAGGGCTTTTGAGAGGTACTATGTAGTCACCGTGCCCAAAATCGTGCCCTTTTTTCTATTTTCTTAAATCGCTTTTGGTCATCTTCTTCTATAAGCTTTGTATAGACTTTGAGAGTGATAGATGCACCTTTATGACCGAGCATTTTACTCACCCGGGCGACATCTGCATCCTTTGAAATCAACTATGAAGCAAATGTATGTCTAAGATTATATAATACTCTTGCTTTGTATCCCACATTTGGCTAAAAGCTTTTGAAAATTAACCTCTGTGATGTTATTATGTGGTAGACCTACCGAAAAGATCGTGCACTTGCTCGCGACCATAGAGGGCGGAGGACCAAAAATAGAAAAGTCAAAAAATATAATTCTTGTCATAACAGAGCGTAGAAAATAAGGGTATTGGCGGAGTTGGATAGAGAGCATGATCCTGAAGCATTTGTGGTGATGATGGATGCTTTTGAACCGCCAGGAAGGGAAAACTAAAGAAAAAACGATGCTTACTTAACTGATATTGGTGTAGACGGTTTGCACATCCTCGTCTTCTTCGAGTTTGTCTATAAGTGCGTCAACTTCTTCCAGTTGCGCGTCGCTGAGCTCCACGGGGGTATTGGCGATGTATTCCAGTGTGGATTTTTTTGGTTCTATCTCTCGCTCTTCAAAAGCCTTGATCATCTCACCAAAAGAGGTGAACTCTGCATAGATTCTCAGTATAGGAAGATCATCGCCATGCTCCTGTGGCTCCATATCCTCCTCGATCTCTTCGAGTCCATAGTCGATCAGTTCCAGTTCCAGCTCTTCGATATCCATATCCTCAGCTTTGTCGATTACAAAGACCGCTTTTCGTGTAAACATAAAGTTGAGTGAACCGGAGGGGAGCATCTCGCCACCATTTCGTGTGAGGATCGCCTTGACATTGGCGACAGTACGGGTGTTGTTGTCCGAGGCACACTCTACGATCATCTGTACGCCATGGTGTGCTTTGACATCATAGGTAATCTCTTTGATATCTGCAGCATCTTTGGCACTTGCCCGCTTGATCGCTGCTTCGATATTGTCTTTGGGCATATTTTGTGCTTTGGCATTGAGGATAGCTGTACGGAGCTTGGGGTTCATGTCTGGATCCTGCCCGCCATCTTTGGCAGCCATCGTGATAATCTTGCCAAGTTTGGGGAAGACTCTGGACATTGTCCCCCATCGCTTCATTTTTGCTGCTTTTCGGTATTCAAACGCTCTTCCCATCTTTTTTCCCTTGGATAATAATACGAAATTATACTCTAATGGGCTTATTTTTGGTATAATTCTTTGATTTTTACATGAAGGTGAAGCATGACAGAAGTAGATGAGACACTGATAGCGCATATGGCCAACCCACAGAACTATGGAACTATAGCGGTACCAGATGCGATGGGTATCGGAGAAAACCCGGAAAATGGTGAGAAAGTCATCATCACGCTCAGGGTGACCAAGCAGGAAAATTCCCCGCTCATAGAGGATATCAAATTTCAGGCGATAGGTTGCATGACCACGGTCGTGGCAGGTTCGATTATTACCGAGGAAGCAAAAGGGATTGATTTCCTTACAGCTCAACGGCTGATTGCTGCCACAATGGGTATGCTGGCAAATGTCCCGCCTGAAGAAGCTGCCTGTTCTGAGATGGTGGCACTCTCGCTACAGGCCGCTATGGATACCTATAATGAGAAACAAAAAGATCCAGCGTTTGGTACCATTACCTACAAAATAGAAAATAGCTGCGTTGCAAAGGAGAAACAATGAAAACCGTATTGATAAAAACACATGAGCTCTGGCTGGAGACACTGATGGCAGGATTTATGAGCCAGGGGGAGAGCAGAACAGTACTCTATGATTTTTCGGATATCATCTTTCGTCACTTTACCTGGTTGGAACACTATATGGTAGCGCAGGGAGAGACGTATGACTATGATAGGGATGTGATTCCGATCAAGGTGGATCGTCTCGGCATCATACTGGACAGTATCAATAGAAGAATATCCGAATTGGATCTCCAAATCGTGGCCTGCAAGGACAGGAATCTCACACAGAGAATCAGTAGCGACCTCAAGTATATCAGCACCACACTTGCCAAAATGAATGGTGCACCTGTCCATGCATTCGACAGCTCCAGGACACTCAATGGTATTACCCTGAGCCAAGAGGCGACGGATGCTCTGACACTCTTCCTGTTTGAAGAGAGTTATAAGGAGTATGAGCTGATCATGATCTATAACTACCTTCAAGTACATAGTCAGGATGCTTTTTTGAACAGAATTTTTCAGATTATGATCGATGAGAGCAAGTTCCATTTGAGAAGCTTTGGACAGATGATGGCAGAGATGGGGATACTGGGTGTACCGAGAGTGATTCATAAAAGCCTCTATCAGATAGAAGATGTCACACAGTTCCTCCGTGATGGTATCGAAGAGGAGAAAGCCGCTAAAGAGATGTGCAAAGAGCTCTCTGATGCCGTAGCTAAAGACAGTGAAGAGTTGGCAGGTTTCTTTGATTTTATTAATTTCCAAGAGGATTATCATATTACGCTTATGGAAGAAGCGTTGGTTCATTATGAGAAGTTGACAACCCATGGCTAGACATTACAGCTCAGTCATATCAAGTATTTTTGGTCTGTTTGCAAAGAAGGAATTTTCTCCGAAAATACAAGGCTTTATCAACAAAAGCTATGTCAAGCTCATGAAACTAGACATGAGCCAGTTTGAGAGTCCGGAGCGTTATACTTCGCTCAACGCACTATTTACCCGCCCCTTCAAATTGACTCCTAAGCGCCCTTTGGAACAGGGTGAAATCAGTTCACCTTGTGATGCACTGGTGACAGAAGTAGGGCAGATTCATGAAAGTATGGCGATGCAGATCAAGGGCATGGCGTATGATCTGGCAGCACTGCTCAGCGGAAGGTATGCCAAAGATATTGTAGCGTTGGAGGGAGGTAGCTATGTCAATCTCTATCTCTCTCCACGGGATTACCACCGCTATCACATGCCTTTCGATCTGGAAGTGCTGAGTCTACTGCATATTCCAGGAAAACTCTATCCGGTCAATATGCCGCTACTGCGTCACAAACTCAATCTTTTTGTAGAGAATGAGCGGGTTGTGATAGAGTGTAGGGATGCTCAGGGTGCCAAGCACTATCTCGTGCTCGTAGGTGCCCTTAATGTGGGCAAAATGGTCGTCTCGTTTGAAAAGCAGCTCCAGACCAATGCCTGTGCCAAGGAGCGCAGCTACTATGCCTACGAGGAGCCGATCAAGCTACAGATCGGAGAGCTGTTTGGCTGGTTTGAGATGGGATCGACGATCTTGATGTTCAGTCAGAAAGATATGCTGCAGTATACGGTACCCGTAGGCAAGAAAGTCTCTTTTGGTGAGCCTATTGGAAGGTTCTTGGACAGATGAAAAAGTCTCTGGTCATCTTCGATATGGACGGCACGCTGATCGATAGCTCCCGTACGATCGCCAACGCTATCAACCATGTCCGCCAAAACATGGATCTACCCCCCATGACCCATGAGCAGATCATCTCCAAGGTCAATGACCACAGCATCAGCCCTGCAGCATACTTTTATGAGGTAGAAGAATTTGAGCCGATTCATGAGAAATGGTTCAATGAATACTACACCCAAAATCACGCCACAGAGTTGGCACTCTATCCTGGCATCTACGAATTGTTGGCATGGCTCAAGCATAGAGGCGTCAAAGTAGCACTGGCGACCAACGCCTACCGTATCTCTACACTGGAGTCGCTCCGACATTTTGGTATAGAGCAGTTCTTTGATGCAGTAGCCTGTGCTGATGATGTCCGTACGGGCAAACCAGCACCTGATATGCTTTATAAGATACTACTGGAACTGGACAGTACCAATGAAGAGGCGGTCTTTGTCGGTGACGGCCCCAGAGATGAAGATGCAGCAGAGGCAGCAGCGATGGACTACCTGATGGTTGACTGGGGCTTTACCGAGCATGGTAGAGACAAATCTGTGATTGGGAGTGTGCTGGAGTTAAAAGAGAAGTTGGCATCACTGCTGTAGCAATTTTGTTCTATTTTTTCTCTCTGCTTTAGGCTATAATACGGCATGAAACTAGAGAGCCTCAAGGATACTTTTTTTGAAAATGTATCCAAAACAGATAAAAGCTTTACCAAACATTTCCACGAAACCTATACCGTAGGGGTGACACATGGCGGGGTATTCAAGTCCAATGTTCTAGGTGAAGTAGATTACTCTTACGGACATTCTACACGGATTATCAATCCGGGAGAGGTGCATGGTGGAGATTCTGATGCTTGGCAGTATACAAACTTTTACCCTTCAGTGACGCTTATGAGTGAAATCTATGGACAGATTTTTGGAGAGAGAAATATACCTCTGTTTAAAGAGCATATTATTGAGGATGCACAGCTTTATAGCCTCTTGTTTAGGCTTTTTGTGTCAGTCTATCAAGACGCAGAAGCTATGATTGTCGAGAGTCAGCTTATTGAGACACTTTCTTATCTGATCCAGCACTATACTGACTATGCCAAGCCTCTCGATACAGTACAATATGATACTGCTATTATCAAACATAGCGTAGAGATGATTCATGATATGCTCGATAGTAATCTCTCTCTGGAGATGCTGGCTAGTAATGTTGGACTAAGCAAATATCATTTCCTGCGTACTTTTAAGCAACATACTGGCATCACTCCCCATCACTTCATCATAACCCAGCGCATCCATCGGGCTACCCAGGGCATCATATCAGGTGACTGTATCTCTGAAGCAAGTATTGCAGCGGGCTTTAGTGACCAATCGCACTTCACAAGACATTTTAAACGCATGTATGGTTATACTCCACTGCATCTACTTAAAAGTAGCAATATTGTTCTATATAAATAAGTAGCATTAAGATACACTTCTCTTATCTAACCAAAAGGAAATTATCATGAAGCAGCAGCATTTTACCATGTATGGTCATCCTGTAGCACCAGAGCAGGCGACAGACGAGCTCAAGGCACTCTATTCTGAACTTGAAGCACTGCTTGGCAGTATTCCGCCACATGTCCAGATACATGCCACCCATGCGCTGGAAGAGATGAAGTGTTTTACTGATCCTATGAAGTTCACGCGAAATCATCCTGAGCTTCCATTGATATGGTTCGCACTCATGCGACTTTATGTAGCCAGAAAAGACAACTACCCTTACTGTATCGCACTCAATACCGCAATGCTACAGACTCATGGTATCACACAGGCACAGATTGAAGCGTATATCAAAGATATGACAAAAGCACCACTGGACGAGAGATTGACGCTGCTCCTCACTAAAGCAATGAAGAGTATTTATGATTCTCACCATTTCTCTCAGAAGGATTTTGAAGCGCTCTATAGTGCTGGTTATTCCGATAAGACGATTTATGAAATTATTGTGTATGCTACAGGATTCAGTGGTATTGCTAGACGGCTTAATACCTATCTGGTCAAAGAGTAGGAGTAGACTTGAAAACTGAAAACAACAATTTCTTTTACTTCCTGATGCTTTTGGCTATGATCGGTTGGGGGATGTCCTGGGTCAGTGTCAAGATACTGGGTAGATATATCGATGAGTACGAGATGATACTTTTTCGCTTTGGGATCACGGCAGTGACGATGATACCGATCATTCTCTGGATGAAGCACTCCTTCAAGATCGATCTGCGAAGCTTTGGTGTGGTTCTGCTGGCTTCATTGAGCTTTTTTGCCTATATGAAATACTTCTTTTTGGGGGTCAAGCTGGGTACTGCTTCGTTGGGAGGTGCCTTTGTCACGACCATGATACCGATCCTCACCTTTATCCTCTTGGCACTGCTGGGAACCAAAAAGGTGACGCGTAGAGAGCTAAGTGCGCTGCTGCTTGGCGGGGTAGGGGTCATGACGATCCTGGGGGTTTGGAATAAGACACTCGATGAGATCCTGGTGATATACAACCTCTATTTTGTATTGGCTGCATTTCTCTGGGCACTGCTGACGGTGATCAGCTCCTACAATCAGAGGCTCTCTGCACTGGTCTTTACCTTCTATCTCTATGTGGTGACTGTGCTGATCGATCTGTTCTTTTTTGTGGATCCCTCTGCGATACAGTTGCAAGCATTTGATGCTACCTTCTGGCTACATATGGGATTGATCTCGCTTCTCTCAACGACTTTTGCCAATACCATCTATTTTATCGGTATTGAAAAGCTGGGAGCTGGTTCAGTGAGTAGTTTTGTCTTTTTGGTGCCGTTTGCTGCGATAGGACTCAGTATTCTTTTTCTGGACGAAAAGATCAGTCTATGGATGATTGTAGGTACAGTAATGACACTGCTTGCGGTAAAGATTTTAAATAATATAAAGTTTGGAAAGTAGAGGAGATAAATGAGGGAAGAGGTGTGCCGCAGCACACCTTGGGTAGAACCTAGAGAGGTGTTACATTCTCAGCTTGTGGGCCTTTTTGACCTTCGCCGATTTCGAAGCTTACCGCTTGACCTTCTGCGAGTGATACACGACCACCGTCTGGGTTGTTTACTTGTCTGAAGTGAACGAATACATCACTACCACCATTATCTGGCTGGACGAATCCATAACCCTTCTCATCGTTAAACCATTTTACTGTTCCAGTTACTACTTCTGCCATTGTATAGCCTTTTAAATTAAATCACTTTATAAGTGGAGTCAAAATAGGGGGAGTCTTCAGGGGTCTAGCGGGCAGAACAAAGTTCAATCACACTTTTCACACTAAAGATGAACTCGAGCCTCATCTTTCATCACAGGTATTATAGCTTGATATTGCTTTCCTAACCTGAATCAATGAAAAATTTATGCAATTTGACTATACTTTTGAAAAGATTATTAT
>JALVVQ010000217.1 GCA_027023325.1 Campylobacteraceae bacterium
TGCATGATGGCTAAGATGATAAGCTCTTGTTCTTTTTGATAGTATATTCAATCTCTGCATCAGGATGAAATGCGTAGGTCATCTATGCTCAAACCTTTGTTGTATTTTTTTGAAAACTTCATTGCCATCCACTGTAGCAACACTTCCTGACTCAATCTCTTCTTTTCTTCTGTTGATCTCTTTTATCCACAAATTGTCTATAGATTCATTGACAGGGTTGAGGCTTTTTAATAACATATCAACTATTTTTGTTTTGAGTTCAATAGGTAAAATCTCTATATTTTTTAAAAGTTGTTCTTGATTTATGGCTAACATAGTAGACTCCTTTGTAGGGTAAATTATACACTATTTACTTGATGTGAGCCTAAAACATAAAGTATTTCGGCGAAACTGTGACGGTGTGCAAATTGACAGGAAGGTGCGTTGGCAAACGCACCCTACGGGTTTTTTGGCTACAAAAGAATACTTATGATCAGTTTGATTGCCAGTGCAGTCAGTAGTACTTTGAGGAGCATGACGAACTTTTTGCCATCTATTTTTCCTCGCAGTTGCGTTCCTGCATATGACCCTGCCACTGCACCAGTGATCATGGCGGCCAGTATCCAGATATAATCCCAAAAGACAAAACCAAAAAAGAGAAAGACGATGACCTTGAGGGTGTGGGTGATGCTCATGAGCGCTGCACCTGTGGCCACGACGATGTCTCGGTCTTCGTAGTCTTTGAGTAGTAGGCTCATGGTGAGGGGGCCTGTGGCACCTACGACGATGGAGAGTCCTGTCTGGAGGAAGCCGACCAGGTAGTAGTTTTCATAATGTTTGATCCTCTGATTGAAGCGCGTGCTCCAAAGTGAGAGAAGGATATAGACGGCGATAAAAAGAGGTACATACTCCAGTGAGATGAGATAGAGTATCCCCGCAAAAAATGCAATACCAAATAGAGAGCCGATGAGAAATTTGGGGATGACCTCGGTCTTGACTGCCTCCCAGCCAAAGATCGCGCGGGAGAGGTTGCTGGACATCTGTGTCATGGCGTGAACTGGGATCAGGGCGTTGAGTGGGAGCAGGCCAAAGGAGGGGAGGATGGCGATCAGCATCATGCCGCCACCGATCCCTACCACACCCGCCACAGTAGAGGTAAAAAAGGTCAGAAGACCCAGCAGGAGCTCGCTTGGCATGGTTGTTTAGGACTCCTCGTAGCGTAGCTCTAGGGTATCGCCTGCTTTGACAGGACGGTTGAACCAATCCACGGTGATCTTGAGGTGGGGTTTGGCGTTGATGCTCTGTCTCATCACCTCTTTGCCGTTGAGCAGGACATACAGCATCCCCTGAGTGGGGTGTGCAAAACGAATCTTGGTCAAGTGCTTGGGTTCGCTGGAGAGGTCAAGCAAACTAGGGTAGAGCCATTCGATGGCAGAGTCTGCTTCTATCGGGAGTGTGACAGGTGTTTGGTCCGTCTGTAGCGAAGCGTGGATCTGCTTGCCGGCTTCTTTGCCTTCGAAAAAGCAGTTGAAGGCGGTCAGAGCCCCTCGGATCACATTGCCCGCGAGAAAGTATCGCTTGTCAGCGGTTTGAAAGTGCTGCGTGACAGGTAGTGAGTAGTTGCGTGTGTCAAAACCTTCTACCTGCTTGTGTAGCAGGGAACTCTCAGGGATAAAGCCTCCCGAGAAGATCACACCGTCACAGGCGATGGTCTCCTCTGTGCCGTTTTTGAGGATAGTGACCCCAGTGACCTCTTTATTCTCTGTGTTGATTCGCAAGAGTTTAGCATCTGTATGCACGGGGACTTTGAGCAGATACTCAGAGAGGGGTTTGAGCACAGAAAAGCTGCGAATTTTTGGATCCTCCTCCACAATGCCTACGATTTCGATACCAGCATGCTTGGCGGTCATGATGGCAGAGAAGGATACTACTTCGCTGCCTATGATGACTGCCTTCTCAAAAGGCTTGCGCTCCTGAATATAGGTAAAGCGCTGTAGTGCGCCTGTCGTGATGATATTGGGGCTGCGTCCACCGCTGACCAGCAGGGAAGGGCGGGTCGTCTCTCTGGCTCCCATGGCAAAAAGGATACGCTGAGCTTTGTAGTGCTGCTCCCCATCGGGAGTGCTGAAGGTAAGGATATCTCCTTCGATA
>JALVVQ010000218.1 GCA_027023325.1 Campylobacteraceae bacterium
ATGTCTATCAGGTCATGAATGGCCGAGGGGGCGGTTGGCCTCTGACGATTGTGATGACACCAGATGCCAAACCTTTCTGGTCAGCGACCTACCTCCCCAAAGAGAATCTACTGGATGTCCTCACGCAGATACGCGATGTTTATACAAAAAATAAAGGGAAAATTACCACTGCTACTGAAGAAATCGCTACACTTATACAGCGCTCAGATCGACAGAAAGGTCACAATGAGGACTCCAATCTCACACGGGTTCTTACGCGTTTTGACACATCAATCAAGGGGAGCTTTGATGAGATGAGCGGTGGCTTCGGTACGGCACCAAAATTTCCCAGAGCCACCCTACTCGAAGCCATGCTGGATCTCTACAGCACCCATCACGACAAAACACTTCTGGGTATGGTGGAGACCACGCTTCAGGCCATGGCAAGAGGCGGTATCTATGACCAGATAGAGAGTGGATTTTTCCGATACAGTGTCGATGGACAATGGCACATTCCTCATTTTGAGAAAATGCTTTATACCCAGGCAGAGCTCATCCGTGTCTATACCAAAGCTTACCTCATCACGCACAACCCCTTTTACAAAGAAATAGTGGATGACCTTGTCACTTTTATCCACAAACGCTTCGACAAGGATCATCTACTCCACAGTGCCAGCGATGCAGACAGCCTCTCTGACAACGGGAAAAAAGAAGAAGGGTACTACTTTGTATTTCGCTATGATGAGACGCTGGATTTTCTCAAAAGCAAAGGGCATACGACAGAAGAAGCAAAAAAGATATTGGACTATTTTCATATCACCAAAGACGGTAATTTTGAACATAGCACTACCAATCCCCATATCCAGGAAAGTAAACCCTTGGCAAATCTAGCAAAAATCAAACAAGAGCTCACCTTGCTACGATCCCAAAAATCCTACCCCTTTGTCGACAATAAAATACTCACTTCCTGGAATGCCATGACCATCTCAGCACTAACATTAGCAGCAAGAATAGACCCAAAATATGGCATAGAAGCGCATACACGCATGGAAGCCCTGCTCTCCTCTCTGTATGTTAAAAAAAGACTCTATCATCAAAAGCTCTCAAGCCATCCCCTTAAAGTGCTCGCAGTGTTTGAGGACTATGCCTTTTTGATCGATGCACTGGTAGATCTATATGGGATTGACTATGACGACACCTACCTCACGCTCGCCCAGACACTCACCCAAGAGGCGATCAGGAAATTTTACGATCAGGGAAGCTGGAATCTCAGTGATGATGCCTACAAGACCAAAGCAGGACTCTACGACAGTGCCTACGCCTCTCCTGCCTCTGTCATGATCAGAGCTCTGTTCAAACTCTCCCTCCTGACAGACGACACTGTACTGCATGAAGTAGCCGGCAAGTCCATCAAACAAAATCCAAAACTCCTGCGTACCTACCCCGACGGCATCGCCACTGCTTTTGATACTTTTTTGGGCTACAAAAAAGGATACACCGTCCTCAAGTCCACCAAACAAGCGCTTCTAGGGGAACGGAAGCGCATAGAGGCACTTACATACCCTTATCTACTGACAAGAGCCATACCTCTTGATCAGCCATTATGGTTGGCATGCAGTATGCAACTCTGCTTTGCAACGGATAAAGTATTGGAGAATGTCTTAGAGAAAATAGAGAAGCGATAAGAGATATTTTGGTAGAATAGTCTAAAACAATACAAAGGACTCTTCAATGCAAAAGAGAATAATATTTTCACTCTTGGTAGGGTTACTCTCATTGACAGGATGTGTATCTCAGCCAGATCAGGCCAATACATCAAGTACTATTCAGATTCGCTACTCTGCCTATTTAGGGAAGACTATTCCACTATTTATTTTGAGGAATGGCACTCCCTACAGAAAAAAAGTACTCCCAGATGGAAGCAAGCGTTATGCTTGGAACTCTGGAAACAACAGACCTTATAGACATAGCACGCTTATAGGGGAATGGGAGGAAGATGACTGGATGCACGGAGAGTGTGAGATTCAGCTACTCACTGATTCGCAGGGACGCATCACGGCCATCTATGCGTACAACAACAGAAGAAAAAACTGGGATGCTGGACGCTGTCGGGACTATCTAAAGTAATAATTGAGGGCATCTTCGGAAGTCTTACTCGTATAGCGCCGAACTCAAGTATCGTTCTCCCGTATCACAGAGAATCGTTACAATTACTTTTCCCTGATTCTCTTCTCGCTGTGCCAACAGTGATGCAGCATAAACATTCGCTCCCGAGGAGATACCCACCAGCAATCCCTCCTCTTTTGCCAAGGATCTAGAGGTCTCTGCCGCCTCTTCATCAGTGACTTGGACGATTTCATCATAAATCTTGGTATTGAGTACATCCGGTACAAATCCTGCACCAATCCCCTGTATACCGTGCGGTGCTGCATTCTCGCCACTCAAAACAGCAGACTTTGTAGGCTCTACAGCAACAACCTCTATCTCAGGATTATGCTTTTTAAGTATCTCTCCCACTCCAGTGATCGTACCACCTGTACCTACTCCAGTCACGAAGATATCAACCCTCCCTCGGGTATCCTCCCATATCTCAGGAGCCGTACTCTCACGGTGAATCTCTGGGTTGGCTCTGTTGGCAAATTGCAGAGGAATATAGGCATTTTCTGTTTCATTAAAGATCTCGACTGCTTTGTCTATAGATCCCTGCATTCCCAGAGTGGCATCCGTCAGCACCAGCTCTGCCCCCAGCGCACCAAGAATGCGTCTTCGCTCCACGCTCATAGAGTCTGGCATGGTCAGGATAAGCCTCAACTCCTCTGCTGCACAGACAGCTGCCAAACCTATACCTGTATTGCCGCTAGTAGGCTCGATGATTGTTGTCTCGTAATTGATCAGGTTATTTTTGAGCGCATCTTGGATCATGCTGTATCCGATGCGGTCCTTGACTGAATGCGTTGGGTTGAGAAACTCGCATTTCCCCAGCACTATGGTTTCATTTGTGCTGGCTCTTTTAAGTTTGACCAGTGGCGTCTTTCCGATTAGTTCCGTCACATTTTGTGCATATTTCATACGCTTCTCCTGTAGGGACATTAGATACCCATAGAGCTGGATTATACAATAAATTGCTATATATATCTCACTATGACTGTATTATTACCGCACCAATAAATAATTTAAATTTTTGAAGGGGCGAGAAGAGCACAAAGTTTCCGCCTGCACTCTGCAAGAGATTGGTACCCCTATTACATATTCTAGATTTACCCCTCTATAGCCTGCGCCAAATCTGCAATAAGATCGACAGGATGCTCCAGTCCGATACTCAGACGGATCAAACCACCTGTCACACCTGCACCGACTAGCTCCTGCTCAGAAAGCTGCTGATGAGTAGTGCTGGCTGGATGGGTAGCAATCGACTTACTGTCCCCAATATTGACTACTAACTTGAAAAGTTTTAATGCGTCTGCTACCCGCTGGGCTTCCTCTTTGCTCTTAAGCTCAAATCCAAGCAAACCGCTTGCCATACCTTCTGTAAAATACTTTTGACAAAGTGCATGATCAGGACTACTTGTGAGTCCTGAGTAATTGACTTTTTTGACCTTGGGATGTCCTTCCAAAAATTTCGCTATCTCTAGGGCACTTTCAGAATGCTGCTTCATGCGTAATGCTAGTGTCTCAAGACCCTGTATTAGGAGCCATGAATTAAAAGGGCTGGGCGTGGCACCAAAATCACGCAGCAGTGCCAATCTCGCTCTCAGAGAAAACGGTGGTAATCCTACTTCAGTATAGACAAGTCCATGATAGCTCTCATCCGGCTCAGTAAAATGACTATATCGGTGGTTGTCTGCCAGCTTCTCAAGAATCATTCGACTCTCAACCATTACTCCACCCAATGCCAGCCCTTGACCTGTGGTATATTTACTCGTACTATGCACCACAACATCAGCACCCAAAGTCAATGGCTTACAAAGTATAGGTGTTGCCACAGTATTGTCCGCACATAGAAGTATCCTGTGTTTTGCGGCAATTGCAGCGATTTTTCCTATATCCGTCAGCTCTACACTGGGATTAGGGATTACCTCAAAAAAGATCATCTTGCTGCGTGCATCGATCAACTGTTCCATGGCATCCAAGTCATGAATATCAAAATATCTTGCTTCGATCCCAAAGCGCTTAAGTGTGTGCCCTGTTAGTGTCGTGGTGCCTCCATACGCCTGCTTGGCTACGAGAATATTGTCTCCTGCTTCAGCCACATTGGCAAACGCATAAAAGATCGCTGAGGCACCACTGGCCGTAGCAATAGCTCCTGCACCCTCTTCCATCAATGCAAAACGCTTCTCCAATACCTCTGTAGTGGGGTTCATCAGGCGAGTATATATGTTGCCCAAATCCTTGAGCGCGAACAGATCCGCAGCATGTTCCGTACTATCAAATGCATAGGCTGTTGTCTGATAGATAGGTACTGCCATCGTACCCTGTTCATTACCGTCATAGCCTCCATGCAAGGCAATTGTCTCTTGGTGCATCATTGATCCTTCATAAAAAATAATGGTTCAATTATACACTTTTTTGACTACTATTTATTGAATTTTCCCTTATTTCTGGACGAAAAATCCAACCATCACTTTGCTTGATAAGAAAGGGGAATATTCATTCTCAAGACTGCGCTATAGATGCCTTTTTGCCACTTTTGCACTACCTGTATCGGGATATCCATCCACGATCGCCTGAAAAAATCTCTTTGCTTGAGATTTGTCGCCCCTCTTTTCCAGGGAGATCCCTGTATGCAGCAGCAGTGTATCCATATAGTTAGCATTTTCATTAGCACCTGCGCTGACCTTATAATAAGCGATTGCATCCACATATTTTTTGGTTCTGTAAGCGATCTCCCCTAGATAGAAGTTGGTAGAAGCTTTTTTGTACCCTCGTGCTTTTAGGATATCAAATCGAAGTTTTGCCATACTGTATTTTTTTTTCTTGACCAGTCGAACCCCTCTGCTGTAAAGTGCTGCCGAATCTGCTTTCGTTAGCCTACTCTCGCTTTTTTTCTCTTTTTTAGGCTGCTCTTCTGATGTAGCTATTGACTTACTGTTGTCTTTGACTACCTTGATACTGGTATTTTTTAGTACTTTTTTCAGTTCTCTTTTGGAGACATACTCGCTATTTATTTTGTCGATCATGCCGCTAAGATCCTGCAATAGTTTGGCATCTGATCGGCTACCCGTATTTGCCTCTTTTTGTTGTACTCGATTAAGCGAGATTCCCAGTCCCTCTACAATTGATTTCAGCCCCTCTACCTCCTGCTTAAGCTGAGAAATCTCTTCCTGAAGGGAGATAATTGCATTACGGTTTTTCTTTGCAGAACCAAGAGAAGAAGTGTTGCCATAGACCGAAGGCTCTGCCAAAATAGTAACCACTCCCAGTATCAAAATAAGAAATAAATGACGCATGCCTATCTCCCTTTAGTTGTAGTCAGCACGCCGATTCTCTTGATAGCAGTTTTTTGTGCCATCTTCACAAACTGGGTTACTCTCACCATAGCTGACTACCTTTATTTTTTTAGCAGGGACACCTTTGGAAACCATTGTATCTTTCACAGCCTTTGCCCTTCTCAACCCCAATGCATAGTTGTATTCATCCGTACCGAACTCATCACTATTTCCCTCGACCTTAATCACAGATTTATTTTTAAGCGTACTGCTGTCTCTGGCTATTTTACTTTTCTCTTTCTGGCTAAGCTTATTACTATTGTATGCAAAATGTACACTGTTTTTTCCATTACCATATTTACCATTTGCATTACTGCTACCCTGTCTGCCATCATTTCCATTTGTATCTACACCTGCACCATCCAGAGTCACGGTATCTGAAGCAACCATTGTGGCGCCATCAGGATTAGGTGAAGCCACCTGCTGTGTACATCCGTTCAGTGTCAGAAGTATGACAATTGCTGTTAATGCTATGCTACTTTTTTTCATTTTTTTCCTTTATGTGTGTTGGTTACCAATCAATCGATTGAATTTTTCGATTTCCCAAAGGGAACAACATTGTTTGATTGGTTTGCAATCCGATATATCCTATTGCATTGACTCCTCTGTCCCGCTTAATATAGAGCACAGTATTGCCATCTGGAGCAAAACGAGGGAACTGATTGCTTCCCCCACTGGTCAATGGTCTGACACTGCCACCTGCACTATTTGCAAGATATATATTGAATTTTCCCGCTCCTTCTTTGCTGGAATAAACAATTTTCTCGCCAAAGGTATCGCAGCTATTATTTTTCTTTCCATGAAAAATTAGTTGCATGACTGCTTTACTCCCTATCTGCTTCTTATAAATATTAGGTCGACCTATACGATCAGAGACAAAGGTAATAGAACGCTCATTGTCACTGTATTTTCCGTTCACATCAATACCACTAAAAGTAGTAAGTCTTTTTGCTCTCTGGCTTGATACATCAAATTCATAGATGTCAGGCTGAAAATTAGGTGCCATAGTAAGAAGCAGTTTGCTTCCATCCTTACTCACATCTGAACAAATCAACATGCCTGAAGATGAGACAATCTGCCTCCTCTTTCCGCTATAGATATTGAGATGGAAGATTGTGGGTGTACCCGTCTCATAGGAAGTATAATAGAATCCTCGCTGCTTAGGATCACCCCACTGTGGAAAAAGATTTAGTCCACCGCGAATCACTGTTTTAGTATAATTAAATGTATAATCAGCCAAGAGTATTTCGCTCTGCTTTTTCCCCGTATAGCGTGTAAAAACCACATAGCGATTGATCCATGCAATAGACCTATACCCTAAAGCATCATTCAGGTCAGTGGTAGCTTTGTGTGCTACAAATGGAAATTTCGACACAGAAGGAATGGTATATTTTTTTTCCAAAATAATCTTTGAATTGGTACCCTTGAGAAGTCGCACCATTAGCAATGCATTAGGCTTGTTCTCTATAAAATTATATTTCAATACATATTCTTTGGCTCGTATTTTTGGTGCGATACTACTATCATACGCACCTGAATAATACATTTTATCTGGAATAAAATTTCCACTGATTTTAAGGTCAGAAACAAATACCTTATGTAATTTTTTAGAGATTGTAGTAAGAGAAGTGCTGCTATCAATGATAGCGACACTTGCTCTCTGGTCTACATCTTTAGATATTTTAAGTTTCGCATCCGGTGCGGCCAAAAGAAATAGAGGTAAAAGGTATAAAAAAAATGTTTTCATTGATATCCAAGTTTAGATTTATAGAACTAATTATAGCATGCTGTGCTGAAATCAATATTAAATAGTATTAGAGAGAATCGGACACTTGTTTTTTGCACCATACCTTATGAGCATTAATGCAGCATTGCTATAGATCATCATCTCATTTCAACACCGTGTCCCCAATTTAGATATTTAACAGTCGTGATTAAAGATGATCACTACTCTCTCGCTTCAAACGAGACCTCTATCTGGTAGGGTTTTGAATTATGGTGACTACCCAGACCTATCTCTTGTAGCTGCTTAAGATAGGTTATCAGTGCTTCATTAAATTCGTTGTTGGTAGACAGTTTTTGAATCTTGAACTCAAAAGAACCGCTGGGGTAGACCTTGAGCCATACAGAAATCTGCTCACCTGCATAGTTGGCTTGAGCCGGCCAGCCCCTTAGCTTCTCTTCAACGGAGGCAAAATACTTGTTTTCTATACCTTTATCACGACGCTCTGCTTTTTTCATCGCATCAGCTACTTTTTGTGAAGCACTCTTGCGTTCTTCTTTGTTTGCCTTCTTTCTCGCTTTTCTTCTAGCGTTTTTGGGGGTCTCAATAGAAGAAAAAAGGCTTTTTGCCTTCACTTTTTTAGGCATTTTCTTGCTCTTTTTACTTTTTTGTTTTGCTTTATTGGGTGAAGCGATATTTCTGATTTTCTTGGGTTTTTTTCTTTTTTTCTTCCGGGAAGACTGTTTTTTTTCTTTACTCTTTACCTGACTACCGCCTGCTAGAGATACCGCCATGACATGGCTATTTTTTTTCACATAATGCACAGCTTTCTCGCTATTACGATAATTGAAGTAGTATAGAATCACTGCGATTAGACAGAGGTAGATCCCCACCGCCACCGCACCAGAAATGAGCTTGAATCTATCTTTCATTATTCTGTTATCAAAGAGACTTTGGAAAACCCAACATCCTTGACACTCTTGAGTAGATACATGACATCTTTATATGCCAAGTTCTCATCTGCACGAATAAAAACATCACTTTTGAAGGTATATTTCTTGGATTTTAGCATGAAATTGTCTGAAAAGTCCTTCAGCGTATAGACATCCCTGTCTAGATAAATCTTTTTTTCTTTGTCCATTCGGATTGTAATAGTAGGGGTTTTGTCTTTGACTTTACTATGTGTTCCTTGAGGCAGAGTGATTTGCTCTTCATAGTTGATTGTGGGAGCTGTAATCATCAGAATTGCCATCAACACCAGCATCACATCCACCAAAGGGGTAATGTTCAAATCCGGATCATCATCCCAACCAAACATACCTACCCCTCTTGTGTACTCTGTGAGAGGATCACATCCGCCTGAGAGGAGAGAACAGAGCTGAGTTCATAGGCTTTTCTTTTCAATATCAAGTGAAAGGTATAGGCAAAAACCGCTACGAAGATACCCACTGCCGTAGCAATCAGTGCCTCAGAGATTGCAGGTGCTACCACAGAGAGTGCTGCACTTTTTTGTGAAGAGAGATGACTGAAGGTCTCCAGTATACCTACCACTGTACCAAAAAGTCCAATAAAAGGTGAGGTAGATGCCACAATAGAAAGCAGCGTCAACCCTTTGGTTGAGACCCTGACTGTATCACTGATTGCTGCTTTGAGTATTTCGCTGTTGATACCGCCGGAGCGCTTGATATAGGCTGCGATTACCGACATTTTGGAGACTGTATGGCTTTTTCCCGTGTAGAGCCTGGTAAGGGAATCGATTTCCAATCTAAGGCGCTGCTGCAAAAGCCGATAGCGATAGATAAAAATCCAAAGCACACCTATAAAATAAGAAGAGAGCAGCAGAACAACAAAGACTGTAATAGCGCTGCTCTGTGCCAGATAGTCAAAAAGGAGAGAAAAAATACTATCGTCCTACTGCTTCAAACTTCCCAACTAGGTTAGCCATAGTGGTGCTTGAAACTTCTGCACTCTTGAGTAGGTCTTTGGCTGCCTGAATATTTTCAGAGATGCTTCCCTCCTCGTCAGTGAGTGCCACAGCACCATCCACGATACAAAGAACCTTGTTCTCGTCAACCTTGACATAACCACTGTTAATGGCTACAAATATCTCTTTACTATCGGCAGTTTCTATGTCAATAGCGCCTGCTTGCAATAGGGAGACCAAAG
>JALVVQ010000219.1 GCA_027023325.1 Campylobacteraceae bacterium
CCCCTATGGGGTAGGTCTACTCTTTAGCGTCTTTGCGATTGTGGGGATGATGAATGCTGTCAATATTATTGATGGTTTCAATGGCTTGGCTTCAGGCGTCATTCTTATTATCTTGGCCTCCTTTGCCTATGTATCCTATATCCATGCCAATATACCCATGCTAGAGATCATTAGCATACTGTCCGGTGGCGTCTGTGGTTTTTTACTTCTCAATTTTCCTAAAGGGAAGATATTTTTAGGAGATGGTGGGGCATATATGCTGGGCTTTGTTATCTCTATCTTGGGTGTTTTACTGGCCAGCCACTATGATACGGTAAGTCCCTGGTACATTATAGCCATTTTCATCTATCCGGTCTGGGAAGTTATTTTTTCTATTATCAGAAAGCTCTCGGTAGGCGCTTCTCCTTTGTCCCCAGATGCTTATCACTTCCACATGCTTATCTATAGACAAATCACAAAGAACAATGCCCTTACAACCCTATTCATATTGGCTTTCATCGCACCTTTTATGGCAGCGGCCACACACTTCCACAGCCAGTCACTCACCAATGTTGCTATTGCTTGCCTCTTTATTCTGTGTTATGCCCTGCTTTATCGTTATCTTTACAAAAAAGACAAATCCTCCATACAATAGAATCTTCAGTTTCCCTCTTCTTCCTTTTGTCAGATTATCTCAGTCTATAGAAAAAAACGATAAAATATACCTACCAAAATATATGACAATAAAGGAACCAACATGGTTTTTATCGAAGATGTAGTTGCAGATGAAGTAATGGACAGCAGGGGAAACCCTACCGTCAAATCTACGGTCAGGCTCAGTGACGGTACAGTCGCCAGCGCCATCGTGCCCAGTGGGGCTAGCACAGGCAAGAGAGAAGCACTTGAGCTTCGTGATGGCGGAGAGAGGTATATGGGAAAAGGCGTACTCAAAGCAGTCGAAAATGTCAATATCAAAATTGCAGAAACCCTCATAGGCATGAGTCCTTACAATCAGGCAGATGTGGACTTGGCAATGAAAACACTGGATGGCACAGAAAACTATGGAGAGCTAGGCGCCAATGCGGTACTGGGTGTCTCAATGGCAGTGGCAAGAGCAGCGGCACAATCACTGAAAATACCACTATACCGTTACTTAGGTGGTGCCAATGCTGTGGTCATGCCTGTGCCTATGCTGAACATCATCAATGGCGGTGAGCACGCCAACAACTCTGTAGACTTCCAGGAATATATGGTCATGCCAATCGGATTTGATCGATTTTCTGAGGGGCTTCGTGCCTGTGCAGAGGTCTATCATGCACTCAAAAAGATCATCAATGACATGGGAGAAAGTACTGCGGTAGGAGACGAAGGAGGATTCGCTCCCAATCTCAAGTCCAATGAAGAACCGATTCAGGTCATCATACAAGCGATTGAGAAAGCAGGCTACAAGCCCGGCGAGGAGATCGCAATCGCTCTGGATGTGGCTGCTTCTGAGCTGATCAACGCATCAGGAAAGTATGTACTCAAGTCTGAAAATAGAGAGCTAACCAGCTCTGAATTGACGGCATACTACGCAGATATGTGCGCCAAGTATCCTATCGTCTCTATCGAAGATGGACTGAGTGAAGATGACTGGGAAGGATGGAAAGAGCATACCGAAGTGCTGGGAGATAAAGTACAGCTGGTAGGCGATGATCTCTTTGTCACCAATGTCTCTATCCTGGCTGAGGGGATTGAAAAAGATATTGCCAATGCAATTTTGATCAAGCCAAACCAGATAGGCACCGTCTCCGAAACCATGCAGACCGTGCGTTTGGCACAGAGAAATGGCTATGCCTGTGTCATGAGTCACCGTTCCGGAGAGAGCGAGGATACCTTCATAGCAGACTTTGCCGTGGCACTGGGTACAGGACAGATCAAAACAGGATCCACTGCCAGAAGCGACAGAATCGCAAAGTACAATAGGCTTTTGGAGATCGAAACAGAGCTCGGCCAGTTTGAGTACCTCGGCAGAGACCTTTTCTAAGAGGTCTTGACTATGTCATTGCCTGCCAGCAGTCATCACGAGTGGCTTGGCTTTTCACTCAAGAGCATGTTATTGATACTGATAGGGATTGTGCTGCTGGGGCTCTATAT
>JALVVQ010000220.1 GCA_027023325.1 Campylobacteraceae bacterium
GCACAAAACTGCAAAATCTCTTCGTAAGGAATAGAATTGCGCTTTTTCATTGTGGCGAAGGTTGCTTGAGGAATGCCCAGTTCGCTGGCCACATCTTTATCAAAAATCTTTTTACTCAGATTTCTCTCTGAGATAATGTCCTTGAGTTTGTCAATCACTGTTTTGAAATCTACCATTCCATACTCCTTTTGGGGTCATTGGGCATATTATAATATAAAAAGACTTAAAAGTATGACAATTTGACATATTTTTACTATTTTTCTTGCAAAATAACTATAATTCTCATAGAAATTCTTAAAAAGGATCTACAATGGATATCAAGACAAACAGAGCACTACTCAAAGAGGCCATCAACAGCGGCTGTCAGACTGTCGCACAACTGGCGCACTTTCTCAGAGTCAGGGCGATGCTCACAAATGGTTATAAGGCCTTTTAGAGCAACACCACATCAATCTCTTTACCAGCATCAACACCTTGATCCTCCTCGGAGGTAAAAACCAATGCCAACGCTCCCAGCATATTGGTAAGGATAGCTGAAGTGCCAGTCTTCTTCCCTTCAAAGTCAACGACATAGCGACCCTCTTCGATATGGAGATTGCAGGCAGTGAACTCTGCTTTCTTGGCACGCTTGACAAAAGGCTCTTTGAGTGTGGCTTTGACCATAGGGAGTGAGAAAGAGCCTCTTTGAAGCTTTTGCATCAAAGGTACAAGATACACCAGTGCCATAATTGTAGAGGAGTAGGCAAAGCCCGGTAGTGCTACAATAAATTTATTCTCTTTGCGTGCGATGATGATATGCTGCCCCGGCTTGACCCGCACGCCTCGCAAGACGATCTCGCAGCCCAGCTCATAGATCACATCCTTGACAAAGTCAAAGTCTCCTACACTCACGCCACCCGTTGTCACGACAATATCACTCACCTCCAATGCCTCAGAGAGTGCCTCGAAAATCGTCTCTCTGTCATCTTTGATACATTTATAGTGCAGAGGGTCTCCACCGTATTTGGTCACGATGGACTCTATGGTATAGTTATTGGAGCTGCGTATCTGTGCATCATTGGTCTGCGCTTCCCCCAGGTCAAGGAGTTCACTCCCCGTAGAAAGGACAGCGACCTGCGGCTTATCGTAGACAGTGACCTCCGAAATATTGAGGCTTGCCAGCACACCTATCTGTGGAAAGCCTATCGAGGATCCTTCACCTATGAGCTTTTCATCCTTGGCATAGTTCTCTCCGACTTCTCGCACAGATAAGCCAAAGGGCACAGGCTCATCGATGATGATATACCCATCCTCTACCGTGACATTCTCGATAGGTATCAGCGTATCAGAGCCCTCTGGCATGAGTGAGCCAGTAAAGGTCTTGATACATTCCCCCTGCTGCACGGTCTCCTTCTCATCAGAGCCTGCGGGATTGATACTGGCGATCTTGAGTCTTCCCTGTGCCATGTCGGCATGTTTGAGTGCATAGCCATCCATCCCAGAGGTCGGATACTCTGGAGAGTTGTGATCAGCCACGATATCCTCTGCCAACACATACCCCTGTGCCTCCATGATATACAGTCGTTTGGTTTTGTACTCTGTAATCTCTATCGCATCTAAAATATCCATTGACTCATCAAAATGCATCATGGTTAAAAAGTTCCTTTTTTAGAATTAAAAATTATCAATTAAAAATTAAATACTTTGTAGAAAACTTTTTTTAATTTCTACTTTTTAATTTTTAATTAAAGAGTTATGTCAACAACCCGCTCCCGTCCATAGGGGTACTGCGATCCTCGGCATAGATACGCTCCCCATCTCTGACATCATATTTCCAGATAGGGGCATTGGCCTTGAAATCCTCCACAAACGCATCGATGAGTTCTAGTGCCACCCTTCTCTGAGGAGAAAATACCGCTGAGATATAGGAAGAGGTGTGGATAGGCACATCCCCTATCGCATGTGCCATCTTGACGATGGCGCCTCGCGCAGCAGCTTTGGCCTGCCATTGATCAAACCACGCCTGAAGTACCGGCTCGTAGATATCAAAGCTCAGTGCCTCGATCCCATTTTCATCGCGAATAATCCCTACAAAAGGGATGAATGCCCCATAGTTAGAAACCTGATGCTC
>JALVVQ010000221.1:0-837 GCA_027023325.1 Campylobacteraceae bacterium
ATTGGTGTTACAAGACCTTCACCGTTGATACCTAGGATTGGATCTTCCCATCTGAGGTAGCTTCGTGTCTCACTCGCTTTACCGATCTGCTTCTTACCTTTGGTTCCCAGTACTGATTCACTGGTCTCACCATTGGCAAAGTGTGTAGAGCCACTTGCAATCCAGTCAATCTTGGATTTCCCTGGTGTGTAGTCTACTTTAATATGACAACCATAACACTGTGGTGCCCAGTCAGCATGACAAGCATAACACTCTAAGTTATCCATGTGTGGTGCGATGAGATCCATGGCCACATGCGCATTTTCAGTTTTCCATGACTTGTCCATAGCTATTTTCTTGAGTAGTGGGGCCTTGAGATCTTTACCACTAGCCAAGTGTACAACCACCTCTTTGCCATCCTTCACTACATTGCCCAGTGGGTTACCTCTGGTTGAAAGCAGATAGCCATCGAGTGGCTTATACACTGTACCCTGAGTCATCCAATAAGGAAGCTTCTGAGCCAATCCTCTCTCACCTTCTGGTGCACCAACAGCCAAATTCTTCTCACCATAACCAATTTTGAGTTCCCAAGGGAATTTCTTGTTGGTACCATGACAGTCTGCACACTCTATCTCGACCTGGCCAAGTGTCGTACCAAATAGCGTACCATCACCGTGCATATCGACAGAAGTATGGCAGTCTTGACAGGTCATGCCTGCTGCGAAGTGCAAGTCATCTTTGATGTGCTTATATCTTTTTCCATGTGTCTTGGGCTGTGCTTTACCACCTGCTTGCAGTGGAGAACTATAGGGCTGCTCCATCAGACCAACGAAAGAGACACCGATTCGCTTACCACGG
>JALVVQ010000221.1:847-9309 GCA_027023325.1 Campylobacteraceae bacterium
GGTGAATACCACTGAATTCTGCACCGGATGGTGTTTTGACCTTGGCTTCTCTGGTACCCTGTAGCATATGTACCAACAGGTGACCATGCTCTTTCTTGTCAATGGTTGGGTCATTACCTTCGTAGAGACCTTCATTTCCATAAGGCACATGACAGGCAGAACATCCCATACCTCTCCAGTCACCACGACCTTTTCGTCCCCTGACACCGATATGGCATCGCTGACAGTCAGATCTTTGGTAGGTGATAGAAGCATGATAGGCGACTCTTGCCTTGTAGTCCTCATCGCTTTCGCCTGCTTTTCTTTTCAGGTCAGCATCAGACTTTGGTGGCAGTGGAAGCTGCTTAAGCTCCGTAGGGAACTGATCAGGAAACTTATCAATCATTGCTACCATATATTTCTTATAGGTATCTGTACCCCATGCTGGCGTTTTGCCATCTTCATCTTTGACATCATAGTCAGCATACTTGACTTTTTTGGTAGGCTCTGTTCCCCATGAGTGAAGGTTACCTTGGATCTTACCCGCTTCAGTCGCCATCAATGCTTTTTTGGTGTTGGCTACTGTATCTGCGTGACAGATTCCACATGTTTTGTCCATGATCCAGAAGCTTCCTGGGTCTCTTACAAATGCTGCGAGTCCACCTGGGTGTGCTTTTGGTGCACCTTTGTGTGCTGTCTCGGCTGTACCTGCTTTGGGGTCACCACCATGACAGACCACACATCCACCTGTGTCTCCCATCCCTTTACCCATCGCTACGATCTGTTTCATCATATCGGAGCTTGGCTCTCTGATGTGTTCGATACCATTATGACATTTCACACAACTGTCTCCACCATCGACACTTTTAGGCACGGCCTTCATGTCTCCAGCAGAGGCAGAGAGTGTCAGTATAAACATCATCGCAAAAAACACGACTTTTAACTTGGCAATCATCTTTTCCTCCTTGGATTGCATTTCGAGGAGAGTATCCTCTACTGCAATAGTAGCGTGTTAAAGTGCCAAGAAAGTGCCACAACTTATCACGCTGTTTAAGAGCCTATTAATAGATAAACGATTAGAATAATCTTGTGTAATGCATAAAACCAATTCAGGAGCATAAGTCTTATGAAGCATATCATCTCTCTACTGCTACTCATCTCCTTGGGTATCACGCACCTCTCTGCGGACGAAAAAAAGCACATACAAACCACTCATGAACTCGGCTGGATGAACAATCTCGAAGAGGCCAAGGCTATCGCCCTCAAGGAGAAAAAACCCATCATACTCTTTCTGCACTCACAGCGGTGTTTTTACTGCCCCAAACTTATCGAACAGGTATTTCCTGACCCCAAAGTACAGAAGTTCCTCACTGAACACTTTGTCAAGCTGGATCTGGATGTGGCAACCGGCAGTGACAGTATCGAAGAAGACACGGCAGACCAGGCACCGGAGCGCTTCATCGTCAGCATGACACCAGCGATCCTTTTTATGGGGCCAAAAGAAGAGAAGCTCTACCGTAAGGGCAAAAAACATATGATTATTTATGGCTTTTGGAAACCCGAAGAGCTAATCACCTGGGGTAAAGAGGCCCTGAAACGCTTCCAAAAACTTCAAGGAGAAACCTATGCGAAATAAATGGGTATTTTTGATACTTCTTCCCCTGCTCGCCACAACTTCGCAGGCTAAGTCCAGAGGCAAGCATGTCGTCAGAGAAAAGGTAGGACAGCAATACTATCTCCATGCCTGCGCAAAATGCCACAAAGAAGGCAAACTAGGTGGCAATATGGCGACACAGCGGGAGTGGAAAGCACTGCTTGACAATCACGCTTCAGAACTGATCTATCTGCATGAAGATGTCTATAATGACCCTAAAAATCCCAATGCTGTGGAAGCCATTGCCTATCTCAAGAGTACTTCCTTTACAAAAGAGAAGCGAAAGCTATTAAAATTCTTACAGGAGTTCGCGAGTGATTCACCGGATATTCCTACTTGCTATTAGTCTGACGCTGCTCCCGGCTGCACAAAAAAGCTGTCCAGATCACTACAACCCCACATGGTTTGAAGAGGCGAGCGATGAACTGATACTGGTCATTGATGAATATTTTACAGACCAAAATATCACCTTTTTGCCCACCACAAAAGAGATAAAGCACCTAGGGCTACTGCCGATCTCCCCAGAGGTATTGCAGCTCCCCCATGCCATGCGCGCCTATCATGACCTACGCTTCCCCATCCATACCGGACTCTGGCGCTATGAGCACTACAGGCAGGGTATCAGTACCACCCATCTACTCCTCAAAGAGCCCAGTAGGCTCTCGGAGATCACAGCCATCAATACCTACAATGACCTGCTGGGGGCTTACTGGGGAGATTATGCCGTCACCGGCTATCAGATGACGCTGGAGCCCGAAGACTCCCGCATCCGCTATAAAGACCACTATTTTGAACTCAATGTCAAGATCTATGGACTCAAAAATGATGCCACACCATTGCCCTACACCTATGCGGATCTTCAATTCAGAGACTATAGTAGCCAAGTACATGATTTTATGCGGTGCAAGGAGGCTCAGTGAAACTACTACTCCTAGAAGATGATCTTCTGATTGCCGAACAGATCAAAGCCTATTTTGAACTCTTTGACTACAAGGTAGATCACTATGAAAATGGGCTGACCCTGATAGAAGATACCAACCCGCAAAGTTATGATATCATGCTGCTGGATATCAACACGCCCGGTCTCAGCGGTTTGGAAGTACTGAAGGAATTTAGAGAACTTTCTATCGATACACCTGCTATTTTTGTCACTGCTATGAGTGATATTGAGCACCTCAAAGAGGCCTATGCTGTCGGTTGCAACGACTATGTGAGAAAGCCTTTTGATATCGAGGAGTTGGAGTTGCGTATCGAAAAACTGGTGGCACAGAACCAATCCAAAGAGATCGTTTTGTCCGAGCATTACATCTTCGACATGAAAGAGGAGAAGCTCTACTACAAAAAGACCGAAGTGCATCTCAATGAGAAAGAGCGCAGTCTGCTCTATCTCCTGCTCAAACACCGTGGCAACACCGTCTCCAAAGAGATGATCAAAACCTATGTCTGGGATGATCAGGATGTCTGCGACAACACACTGCGCACCAAGATCAAAAAACTCAGAGATAAGCTGGATGAAAACTTTATCCAGAGTCTCAGAGGTGCAGGCTACAAGATAGATGCCTAGCCTCAAGCTCATCAATCGCAAGAAGTTTACGGCTGTATTGGCTTTCTCCTTCTTTGTCTATGGCATCATGCTGATGCTGCTCTTTTTCTTTTTTAGTAACTGGCTCATCGAAAAGAAGGAAATCGAACAATTCAGAAATGAGAGTTACCTGCAAGCAGAAAGCAAAGAAAAATACTTGGATCTCTACCTTGACAAGCTCTCAAGAAGCCTGAAATCTATTGCATTCAACCCCTACTTTATGAGCTATGTGGTTGATGAGAAGTATATCAACCAGGCAGAGTTTCTTTTTATCACCATTATGCTAGAACATGATGACTATATGCAGTTGAGATTTTTGGATGCCAAAGGTGTAGAAAAACTTCGTTTTGATCGAGACAGCATCGGTGCCTATCCTTATAAAAAAGCAGTGCTTCAGGACAAATCAGACCGCTATTATTTCAAAGAAGCAGCCAAGCTTCCAGAAGGAAAGATCTACACCTCAAGAATAGACTACAATGTAGAAAATGGCAAGGTGGCACAGCCTTTTATACCTGTGTTTCGCGTCTCCATCCCTATCTATTTCAAAAAGAAATTTATGGGTATCCTGACAATCAACGCCTTTGCCGAGAGTATCATCAAGCTTTTTACCGAAGCAGCCACCTTCAATATCAGCATCTACGACCAAGAGGGTCATGTCATCTACTATAATGGAAATTTTTATGACAAAAATATCAACAGTAAGGAGATTACCGATATACTGCCCCTTGCCAAGTATGAGCTTCCTCTGGACGATCAGGTTCTTCTTTTGGAAGAAAAGAAGATCTATGTCAAACCTATCAAGATGGGAACCGAAACAATCTATGTTGCACTGACACCCAAAAAAGGTGCCACTTTTTCCTTCAAAAAAGAGGACTACCAAGCAGCCTCCCTAGTACTTTTCCTGCTTTTTATTGCTGCATTCCCTCTCTCTTATCTGCTTAGTCGTCCCACTGAGAGCATGTTCAAGGCATTGACGAGACAACGAGAAGAGCTCGAGGAACTCACCCATACACTTGAAAAGAGAGTCAAAGAGAAGACAGAGGAGAATAGCCGTAAAGACCGCCTACTGATCCACCAGGCACGACTGGCAGAACTCGGAGAGATGATCGGCAACATCGCCCACCAGTGGCGACACCCTCTCACCCGCCTTAGCCTACTGCTACAGAACCTCAAAGCCCTCAACAAAAAAGAGCGTCTCACGCCACAAAAGCTGACCGAGACACTCGAAGTAGCCAATGAGCAGATCTTTTTCATGTCGGACACCATAGACAACTTCAAGGATTTTTACAAGCAAGGAGGAGAAAAGAGTCTCTTCCTCGTCGCAAATGCCTATACAAAAATGGTAGAGATGGTAGGGCATAATCTTAAGCATAACAATATCAACATCTCCTATCAGGAGACAGCAGAGATATCTATCTTTGGCAACCAAAATGAATTTTCACAGGTACTGCTCAATCTCATCATCAATGCTAGAGATGCAGCCATGACCAAGAAGATACCAGCACCCACTATCACCATCACCGCTGAAGTAAAAAAAGAAATGAATATCCTCAAAGTCTCTGACAATGCTGGTGGCATCCCCCCTGACCTACTTGAACAAATCTTCGAGCCCTACTTCAGCACCAAAGGAGACAAAGGTACCGGCATTGGTCTTTATATGGTACGCACTATCATTCAAGAAAAGTTTGGTGGCACAGTGACTGCATACAATAATGAGTCTGGAGCAATATTTGTAATAAAAATACCAATAGCCACTCCATAATAAAAACAGGATATACAAGGTATAATTGAATGCAATATTAATCTTATCGAAAGGAAGTACAGAATGAAGAAGATTTGGTTACCTCTTCTACTCTTATTGTTGCTTATCATCATTTGTGTATGGAAGCATATAAACGATTTTAATCAGCCTATAGAGTACACAATTACGCAAAATGCTGAAAACTATACGCTTGATGGCAAGTTCGCAGACAGCATACAGCCGCAGGCTTTGACTGAAAGCTTTGCCAAAAGTGGTGCTACTCTGAAAAGTAGCGAAAATACATTTGATGAATTGCTGGTATCGGAGGGTAGCATTGGAGTCGTAGAATCCATAGCCCCACTTTTTGCAGAACGATACAAAAACGGAAAAATAATGTACAAAGACAAGGTCTTGACTATTGATGGGGTTGTGGATGGCAACGATGCAAAAGAAAAGATGTCAACACTGCTATCCCATACGCAACTAAAAGTGGAAGATCACACGAAGGTTGTAATACCAAAACCTATTGCCTTTATTATTGAGAATAAAAACGGTGGGTATACACTCTCTGGAAGTTTTGCAAATCAAGCACAAAAAAATGCATTACTGAAAGCCATCAAAGCAGAGGGGACTCTTGTCAAAGATAAGGGGATTATAGATCCAACACTGATAGAGAAACAAGGTATTATCGGGACAGTAAGCGCGCTTATACCAGATTTTGTTAAGAAATTTCAGGATGCTCGCATCAGCTACCAAGACAGGATTCTCACAGTCGACGGCAAAGCAATGAAAGAAAGTATATTGGCTGCCGTAGAGAAAGATTTATCTAGCACAAAAGTAAAAGTGGTAAACAATACCGTACTCAATCTAGCAGCTATCAAAAAAGAAGCGGAGAGGAAAGCCGAAGCAGCCAGGCTCAAGGCTGAGCAGGAAGCTAAAGCAAAACTTGAGGCAGAAAAGGAAGCGGCTAGACTCAAGGCCGAGCAGGAAGCCAAGGCCAAAGCTGAGGAGATCGTCAGAGCAGAGAAGAAAGCAGAAGCTGAGGCAAAGAGAAAAGCTAAAGAGGAAGAAGTGGCTAGACTCAAGGCGGCAGAAGAGGCAATTAGGCTCAAAGCAGAGCAGGAAGCCAAAGCAAAACTCGAGGCTGAGCAGAAAGCAGCAGAAAAGGCTGCAAGAGTCAAGGCATCTGTTGCCAATATGGCTGTAGGTGCAGATATAGCCAACAATATTGACAAAATCAATAGGCAAAGAGAAGAGGCGAAAAAGAATATTGCGAAGCTTTTGCAGGTAGAAAATGTAGAGTTTGATTCCGGAAAAAGCACATTGACTTCTATGGGGGAGGCCACTGTAGAGAAACTTGCCTTGATTTTGAATCAGTATCCACTTATTAAGATAGAGATAGCGGGACACACAGACTCTGATGGCAATGATGCCTTCAATCTCAAGCTTTCTCAGACGAGAGTAGATAAGGTCAAAAAAGAGCTAGCAAAACAAGGTGTATCCCAAAATAGGGTTAAAGCAATAGGCTACGGAGAAACCAAACCATTGGTACCCAATACTACTGCTGAAAACAAACAAAAAAACCGTCGTGTTGAAATCATCATATTAGGAGAATGACATGTTAGCAATCGCATTAAAAATTATTATTTGTTTGATACTTGCCGCACTATTGGGCTTTATCATAGGATATATCTTGGGGAAAAACAGCTGCAAAAATGAAGACTGCACAGAGACAACGACCCATGATTATGAGGCAGTAGAGGCAACACTAGCGCCTGAAGCAGTATCAGAACAAGAGCCCCCGCTGTTGTCAGCACCCAGAAATGGCATCAAGGATAATCTAACCAGAATCAAGGGCATCGGTGTCAAGATAGATGAAACGCTCAATGCCATTGGCATCTACCATTTTGATCAAATAGCAAACTGGAACAGTGAGCATGTGGCATGGGTAGACAAAAACATTGCATTTCCCGGTAGGGTCGAGAGAGAGCAATGGGTGGAGCAAGCCAAAAAACTAGCTTCCGGTGAAGAGACAGAGTTCTCCAAGCGTGTAGACGAAGGCAAAGTTGCTTCTAGTAAAAAAGATTGATGCGCCAGGCTGTCTGCCCGATGTTCCTATCGGAGTCAGGCAGCACTCTCCAGAATCCAAGTGAAGACTAATGGTTAAAATCACCAGCGGAAATCTCCTGTTTTAGTTCATCCATCGCTTCTTGCATGACTGCGATGATAAGTTCAGCAGATTTTCTATCGTCATTTTCTGGAATATCCCAGTTAAATATCTTCATGTTCGTGCCAAAAGCATGGCGTACCTCTTTTTTAATTTCCGATTTCATTTTTTTAATTTCTTGTTCTTGTGGTGTCATTTTTTCTCCTTATTGATTTGATAGTACAGATATTATCATCTAATAGCTTCTCTGAAAGATATGTCCACGTACATATCGTCCATATATAAGTTCAAATAGTAATGAAATCAAAATAAAAGTACCAAATATAATCACAGCATGAGGATTAGAAGCATAAGTATGCAACATCAAGGTCACAAGTGCTGCCAGCGCAAGAATAGATGATACAATAGTTATCAAAGAGGAAGCATTGATTGCATGGCGTAGCTTGTAGGCACTTATATTTACTATAAAAAAGAGAAGAAGAAAGCTAGCACTTCCAATGATGGCTATTTCAGTTAAGTTTATGCTATTGGCCAACACAAGACTCAGGAGTGTCGTGGAGATAACCCCATTAAAGGGTATCTTATTTTTGGATCGCATGAGTGACTTGGGTAGTTTGCCATCTTTTGCTATACTGTACCCTAGCCGAGCATTACCATAAATCGTTGCATTAATAGCAGAGAAGGTAGAGAGTAGAGCGGCAGAGGCAACTATAATAAAGCCTGCATGTCCTAGTGCTGGCTTGGCAGCTTCGGCCAAAGCATAATCTTTTGCCTTCATGAGTACCTCTTCACTGACACTTCCTATAGTAATCATAGAGATAAGCACATAAAGCACAATAACAATAATGACAGAAAAATAAAAGGCGCGTGGCAAGTTTTTTTCTGGATTTTTAATATCTTCTGCTGCATTGGCAATCAGCTCAAATCCTTCATATGCAACAAAAATAATCATACCTGCTACCACGATAGAAAGAGGGCTAGACCAATGCTGGGATGACATTCTGTCTGTGTCCACATATGAGGCACCGGCAACAATGACCAAAATGAGGAGTGACACTTTTATTACAACAATAATGGTTTCAGATTTACCAACAAATCCAGCACTAACAAGATTGATAATGGCAGGAAGCAGTATAGCAATACTGATAAGCATATGCGTAAGATACGCATTTTGTTGCGAAAAAAATGTTGCACCATAGGAAGCAAATGCAGTAGCGTAAAGGGAGATAGTGACAAGGTAACTCAGCCACAACATAAAATTAACCGATCCTGACAGAATGTTGTCTCCAAATGCCTTATCTATAAAGGTAACTGTCCCTCCGCTACTTTGGTATGCTAC
>JALVVQ010000222.1 GCA_027023325.1 Campylobacteraceae bacterium
CAAAATATCTGCCAGTTTATGATAAGATCCCGGAAAATTACCGGTACTCTCTCCCAACTTAGTCATAGCAAGTGCCACTTGTCCAAAATCTTCTTCGTATGGCGTAATGGCATCCGACATACTTTTACCAGCATTGATATCTGAAGAGATAGTGTTATAGATCTCTTTAAGCCTTTTGTTTTCTACATTGTCAGCCACATCTTCCAGGGTATCATGAATAGCAATACCCGCATCTGTCATAACTGCAATCTGTCTGATAGTAGAAATTTTTTGCTCTATAGGTATCTTCCCTTTACTGCGTCTGGAAAAATCTTTTATCATTTTTCCGATCACTTCCTCCATAGGCATTGCCGTCTCTTTCACGCCTATCACACTAGAGTTGGGTTCACCGCGCTTGACCTTTAATGCAGCTTCTCGTTTGTTGTCTGCCTCTATGAAGTGCTCAGCTTTTTTTCCTTTGGATACCAGTGTTACTTTAAAATACATCTTTACAACCTTGCAACTCTCAGGATTTCATCAATAGTTGTTTTTCCCTCCAGTGCTTTTAGAACACCATCTTGAAACATATTGACAAAGCCTTCACTTGTGGCTTGCACCGTCATCTCCTCTTTAGAGGCACCGGCAGCGATCATTCGTGATAACTGTTCACTGATAGGGAGCACTTCAGAGATCATCTCTCTGCCAAAATAACCTGAGTGTTGACACTCTTTGCATCCTGCTCCTTTGTAAAAAGTATAACTGTCCTGGCCAGGAAGATACTCTTTCACATCTTCCATGACTCTTCCGCTTAATACGGTAGTAGTCTTACAATGAGGGCATATCTTTCTCACCAACCTCTGTGCCTGTATCGCAACAAGAGCACCAGAAACCAAATAGGTCTCAATCCCCATATCTAAAATTCTGGTCACCGCAGCAATCGCATCATTGGTATGAAGTGTGGAGAGCACTAAGTGTCCTGTCAGTGCTGCCTGAATAGCAATCCTAAGCGTTTCCTGATCACGAATCTCCCCAATCATAATTTTATCGGGATCTTGTCTCAGTATGGATTTCAAGGCATCAGCAAAGCTTAGCCCAATACTTGCCCTCACCTGCACCTGCTGAATACCTCCCATCTGGTACTCCACAGGATCTTCTACGGTAATAATCTTATCCTTGATGTCTTTAATAGCATTTAATGCGCCATACAGTGTGGTTGTCTTACCGGATCCCGTGGGGCCAGTCACCAATACAATGCCATAGGGCACCTTAATACTCTCACTAAACTTATTGAAGCAGAGCTCACTCATTCCTGCATCTTCAAGTCGTATCATTACTTTTGATTTATCCAAAATCCTCAAAACAATAGATTCACCAAAAATAGTAGGAAGTGTTGATACCCTAAAGTCAAACTCTTTACCGGAAACCTTTGCGGAAAATCTTCCATCTTGAGGCTTTCTCTTCTCTGCAATATCCAGGTTGGAAAGTAGTTTCATTCTAGATGAAAGCGGGCTAAATATATCTTTGTCAAAGATAAAGCTTTGAGCCAACATGCCATCCACCCTTGCTCTCACAAGGCAGTTCTTCTCTGTGGCCTCTATATGAATATCACTGGCTCTAGAAATAATAGCATTTTTCAAAATAAGGTCGATCAGTTTAAGTACAGCAGAGGACTCCTCATCATTTGCTTCATTACCACCTTCTCTCAGATCTCTTCGTATTTCGTCAATCAGCCCCTTGATGCTTTGCGTAATTTCCAATCTCTGCAAATGTACAGAGATTTTCTTCGGGCTGGCCAACGCTACAGAGATAGGCTTTCGAGGAAAAAGTCGCTGAATCGCATCTTGTGCTGCCATATCCAATGGATCCTGAAATGCAATCAAAATATTAAGATCCGTCTCTTCTATGGGAATAACATTATGCCGCGTAAGCTGCTGATAGGGTACCTTACTGAACAACTGCATATCTATCTCTACCTCATCCATATCCAAATAAGGTACATTAAGTGCATTTGCCACGGACTCTAAAATAGGTTGCATGTTAACACCCACAATGGATTCCACCTCTGAAAGAGCCAATACACCTTGACGTATTTTCTTTGCTAGAACATCTTGACTTT
>JALVVQ010000223.1 GCA_027023325.1 Campylobacteraceae bacterium
CCATAGCACCAGTCAAGCCTGTGACTGCGATGATGGTAAGTATTTTTAGTGTCTTCATTATATATCCTTTGTGTGTATGTTTTGTCCCTTTTGTTCTTGGACAAGCGAAGTATGCAGGATGAATCTTAATGAAACACTAGCGCTTTCTTAACGAATCTTAACGGGAGAAAAAATCAAGAGGTATTTTGAATATCTTCTGTCTCTTCTGCCATTAGTGGTCGTCCTTCACTCTTTATCTCATTTTAAGAACAAGTACATTAAACTACTAAATATAAAAAGGTACTACCAATAGTACTACCTTTTACTATTATAATACGAGGTGGCTCATGGCAAAACAGAAATTTGGCAAAAGAGATGTGATTAAAGCTGTCATAAAAAAGAGCAAGAAGAAGCGTACGGTTGCTCAGATTACTATCAAAATAGACTCTGAGCTGGATGACGCACTTGGCAAGCTTTCTAAGTCCCTTTATATCTCCAAAAATAGATTAATTGAAGATATTTTGATGGAGAGCGGCATCATAGATGAAGTAGAGGAGAATTATCATGAGTAGATTCCCCACACAGACTATGATTACTGATGCGATGCTGCGTGGTACCATTAAGGCAGCAGAGAGCTTTCTTAGCTGGACAAACAATAGACTCTTTTTATCCCATGGCCCCAATCATATTATCTCTATTTATGTCGCGCAAGAGATTGCGGCACTGGAAGATGCTCCTGAGATATTTATAGATGCCACTATTAGTGACATACTGCGATGTTCCTTGCCTGATCGTGAGGCATATACAGGATTCATGCACAGAAATAGGCTTGCACGAGGGATATTTAGCATCACGCTAGATGAGAGGTTCGATCATCAAAATGATGAAGATTCTATATCCAAGGTCATTATGAGTATCAACAATGGTGTGAGAAATGCAAAGCTGGAGTACCTCAATGAGATAGAGGTGATCTGTAAGATGCTGGACTGTGATACCTCCTTGGAGTATGGTGTTTTTGGTTTTTATTCTGATTTGTCCGTCACAGCCAGAAAGAAACTGGACAAACGCATACCTGAATTTATCAAAAGCTTTGATGCCGTTGTGGATGGGTTTCCTGCATTGCGATCAAAGTATATTGGCAGCGATATCCAAAGAATAGATGAGAGTGGAGAGTGGGCAGCGGGCTGCTATATCATCGAGCCCCTATAGAGGTGCCTAAAGTATATTGAATATAACACCAGGATGAAACAATGAATAACAGTGAAATCGTAATGTATCGTGCTATTGATTTGGCAGAAAAATGGCAGATGAGAGCTTCAGAAAAAATATCAAATTTTGAAAAGAAATTTCATGAAAAAATGAAAAAAATGTTTGCCCGCCCCATGGACAAAGTGCTCTTGATCGACCTGATGGATCAGTGCTTCAGGACAAAGAACAATGCCAGAGTCGCCGATCAAGTAGAGTATATCTTTGACAAGTATGGCATGGCAACCTTCTTCTCAACACCGGAGAAGTTTTTGATCTTTTTGTTTAGAAATGTGGGGGTATATCTGCCTGATATCTCAGTACCGCTTTTTATCAAGAGTGTCAGAGATGATACGGATACCGTCGTGCTCAAAGGAGAAGATGATCTGCTCAATGCACACCTGCAAAAAAGAAAGGCAGAAGGCACCAGAGTCAATATCAATATGATCGGTGAGATAGTACTGGGAGAAGAGGAGGCACAGGAGAGAATAGCAAAGTATATAGAGATCCTGACCAATCCCAATATAGACTACATGTCTATCAAAATCTCCACACTCTTCTCGCAGATTAACCCCCTCTCCTACGAGAATACGATAGAGGAGTTTGCCGCAAGGTTGTCAAAGATTTTCGTTCAGGCAAAAAAGTACGCGTTTACCAATGCAAAAGGGGAGAAGGAGAATAAGTTTATCAATCTGGATATGGAGGAGTATAGAGATGTCTCTTTGACAGTGGAGACATTCAAGAAAGTGCTTGACCAGCCGGAGTTCAAGGACTTCAAGGCAGGTATTGTACTCCAAGCCTATCTCCCTGATTCACATCTATGGCAAGTCAAGCTCACGGATTGGGCAAAGCAGAGAGTCTCCAATGGCGGTGCGCCGATCAAGATTCGCTTGGTCAAGGGTGCCAATATGGAGATGGAAGAGACTGAGGCAGGACTGAGACACTGGGAGACCTGTCCCTATACGAAAAAGCTCGATACAGATAGCAACTACAAGGTCATGTTAGAGTATGCCCTCAGGGCCGAAAATGCACCTTATGTCAATCTGGGGGTTGCCTCGCACAATCTCTTCGAACTTGCCTATGGGTATGAGACTGCCAAAGAGAATGGTGTCATGGAGCATTTCTCTATGGAGATGCTAGAGGGCATGAGCGAGTCTGCAAGGGTAGCGATCAAAGAACTCAGCGGTGAAGTGATCCTCTATGGTCCTGCTGCCAAGAAAGAGCAGTTTACCAATGCTATTGCCTATCTGGTTAGAAGATTTGATGAAAATACGGGTACGGAGAACTTTATCCGTTACTCCTTTGGGCTGGAGGCAAGAAGTGCGGACTGGGAGATGCTCAAAAAGCAGTTTATTGCCTCTTTTGTAAACAAAAAAGAGCTCTTTATCGGAGCGAAGAGAACACAGAATAGACTGACTGAAAACTGGGATGAGTATAAGGGTGGAAGTTTCTATACCAAGCAATTCCAAGGGGAGCCCGATACCGACTTCATCCTGCCTCCCAACAAGCAGTGGGCTGAAGGTATCCGAAACAAGTGGATGAAGAAAAAAGGTGAAGAGGTAGAGACGGCTCCTGTGGTGATCGCAGGAGAGGCGTTGACAGGAGACCGTACAGTCAAGGAGGTGATGGATAAATCTCAGCTGACTGAGGGTGTGATTTGTGGCAAATATACTGTACCTACTGCAGAGGATCTAGAGAGGGCTGTGGAGGTGGCGTCCGCCGACCCTGATGGATGGAGGAGTGCCACCCATGCCTATCGATGTGAGATGCTTTCGCGTGTGGCCAATGAAGTGAGAAAAAAGAGAGCTGATCTCATCGGTATAGCCTCAGCAGAGGTAGGAAAAGTAATTACAGAGACCGATGTGGAGGTCAGTGAGGCGATTGATTTTCTTGAGTTTTACGGATACGCTATAGACTATTTTGATCATTTTGATAATCTGGAATTCAAGGGCAAGGGTGTAGGCGTGATCACGCCTCCTTGGAATTTCCCTATCGCTATTCCCATGGGTGGTGTCTCTGCGGCACTCGCTGCAGGCAATACAGTGATCATTAAGCCAGCCTCCATCGCAGCACTCTGTGCCTATGAGCTGTGCAAGTGTTTCTGGGATGCTGGGATCAGTAAAAATGTACTTCAGTTTGCACCAGCACCAGGGAGTCTGGCAGGTAAGTATCTGGTGGAGAACCCCAAGGTGGACTTTGTGATCTTGACGGGTGGTGAGGATACGGCGTATTCAATGTTGGGTGCCAGACCTGACCTGTTTTTGACTGCGGAGACTGGAGGCAAGGATGCGACGATAGTCACAGCGATGGCCGACCGTGAGCAAGCGATCAAAAATGTTGTAGCCAGTGCCTTTAACAACAGTGGACAAAAGTGTTCAGCCACGTCACTGTTGATCTTGGAGGATGAAGTGTATCATGATGAGGGCTTCAAGTCCGCACTCAGGGATGCAGCGGAGAGTCTGGAGGTGGGTTCTGTGTGGAACTATGTCAACAGGATCGCAACACTGGCAAATAAAGTGGAAGGAGACCTCAAAAGAGCGGTAGATACCAATGAGAGGGGTGAAGAGTGGCTGTTAGAGCCCAAGTATGCTCAGGAGAATGAATATATGCTGAGACCTGCTATCAAATGGGGTGTGACTGATGGAAGTTTCTGTCATATGAACGAGCTCTTTGGCCCCGTACTCTCTGTGATGCATGCTGATGACTTGGATCATGCTATTGATCTGGTCAATAAAACAGGCTATGGACTCACCTCTGGTATCGAGTCACTTGATGCAAGAGAGGTGGATCGATGGAGAGAGACTATCAGGGCAGGTAACCTCTATATCAATCGGAGTACTACAGGAGCTATCGTGCTTCGTCAGCCATTTGGCGGCATGGGAAAATCCGCTATCGGTGCAGGCAGGAAGGTAGGGATATTTAACTATATCACACAGTTTATGGATTTTAGAGAAATCGATATGCCCAAATCCGACAAAAGCTATGACCATGCATTGGTGTCACTGGTGAATAAATGGCAAGAAGCAGCAGGGAAGGGTGCCTATACAGCGTTCAAAGAGGATTTTTCCAAGCTTGGTGCTGCAGTGCAGAGTTACCTCAAAAACTACCAAGAGGAGTTTGCTGTCGAGCATGACTACTTCAAGCTACGTGGCGAAGACAATATCTTCCGTTACCTTCCACTCAAGCGAGTGGCTGTGCGTGTGACAGAAGAGGATACACTCTTTGACGTGATGAGTAGAGTGCTGGCTGCGAGTGTGAGTGGTGTCTCGTTGCACATCAGTATCGATCAGTCTTTGGCAAACAGTGTGGTGACGTTCCTATATGAAAACAAGGATGCTTTTGTCACCTCAAAAGATACGATAGTCAGAGAGAATGAAGAGGTGTTTGTGCAATGCTTTACTGAGGTAGATAAGGTGATCTATGGTGATATCTCCAGGGTGAGTCCATATGTATTTGAAGCGGCTGCAAAGCTTGCCAAGTTTATCGTCAGAGCCAAGCCGATGATGGAGGGGAGACTGGAACTTCTACACTATTTTGAAGAGCAGAGCATCTCTCATAGCTACCATCGATATGGAAACCTAGGTGTGAGAGCGCTGAGTAAGAGGTAGGTTGCTCGCCTATCCTTTTTTAGAGTAACTCTGGACGATACTCAAAATGCATCGTGTCGTAGTGGTACCACTTACCACCCCAGATGAAGCCATATTTTTCAAATATCTTCACGATTTGTAGGGGAATCTGATTGCGGTACTTGTATCCTCCTTTGCTCCATCTCCAGTAGGCAGAGTATTTGACTCTGATATCGATGGCTGCACCGAAGGAGTGGACGGAGAGGCGGTTGGTACCTGCGATTTTTCGCCATTTGAAAGTGCCGCCTATGGGGGTGAGGTATTTTCTGAGCTTGGGGTATTTTGCAAGCGCTTTGGCTACTTTTTGAAGCTGTTTATGCACATGGTTGACGGTAGTAACTTGGATTTTTTGACCTAACCAGTTGATTGTGGTGAGGTGCTTTTTGACAGCGTGAGCAGAGTTGCCGTACATCTTTCGAAAGAAGGCATCATTGCGGTATCTTCCTGGGTCATAGTTTTTGGGCGGTTTGCTGTACCGGCCGTTTTTATAGGAATGGGTGAACATATCTTCGATATCTGCTTGTGTGAGTATTTTCTCAAAAGTCTCTTTTTTGCCATCATCATACAGCATACTTGAGCCATCGCGCCAGAAGATTTTGTTATTTTTGCAGCCACTGAGCTGGTGGGGGTAGCTTTGGACTAGCTTTTTTGCATGCGTGTCGCACTTTGCCTGTAGCAATGTAGCCGAAAAAATGAGAGAGAAGAGTATCAAAAATCTATACATGGGTTTCCTTACTTGATTCATGATGGATTATAGCATAGTTTCAGCTATGATTTGAGATAATGATAGCACTTAAAGGAGAACAAACCGATGGATATCAAAATATGCAATTCACTCGAAGAGACGAGAACAGAGATAGACCAACTGGATAGTCAGATTGTTGAACTTATCGCTATGCGGAACGCCTATGTCAAACAGTTGGCACACTTCAAAAACAGTGTGGACGAGATCAAATCAGAAGATCGTATCACTGATGTGATCAGCCGTGCCAGAGCCAAAGCGATAGAGCTGGATCTTTCCCCCAATCTGATCAACGAACTCTTTATCCGTATGATAGATGAGATGGTAGACAGCGAAGTGGCAGAGTTTAAAAATGCCAAAAATTTCTGATCCGTTTCATCAATACAAATTAATACCACACAAAATATCTCCTATTTAGCCTTTTTTGGCTAAAATCCCTTGACAATAATCATGTTTTGTGCTATAAAAGACAAAATAACTCCGAATTAAGGAACGACATGCCACAACAAGAGCTTGACAAAGCCGTATCAGGCGAATATGCACTGGGCTTTGAGATTGATATCGAGCAGGATACCGTCCCTCCTGGGCTCGATGAGAACACTATCAAGTTCATCTCTGCCAAAAAAGATGAACCAGAATGGATGCTGGAGCTGCGTCTCAAAGCATTTGAGAAATGGAAGCAGATGATAGAGCCTACCTGGGGCCATCTGGAGTATGAGCCGATTGATTATCAATCAATCTCCTACTTCTCTGCACCCAAGCAGGCACCAGACAGCCTCGACGAGGTCGATCCGAAGATCCTGGAAGCCTACAAGAAGCTGGGTATCCCGCTGGAGGAGCAGAAGCAGTTACAGGGCATTGCTGTCGATGCGGTTGTGGACTCTGTCTCTGTGAAAACCACCTATAGTGAAGAGTTGGAGAAGCACGGGGTGATTTTTTGCTCCATCTCTGATGCGATCCGTGACTATCCCGAGCTGGTCAAGAAATATATGTACTCTGTCGTACCTGTGACGGACAACTTTTTCGCAGCACTCAACTCGGCGGTCTTTACCGATGGTACCTTCGTCTATATTCCCAAAGGCGTGCGCTGTCCGATGGAGCTAAGTACCTATTTCCGTATTAATGCTCTCAATACAGGGCAGTTTGAGCGGACGATCGTCATCGCAGATGAGGGGAGCTATGTCAGCTACAACGAGGGCTGTTCCGCACCCACCAGAGATGACAACCAGCTCCACGCTGCTGTGGTCGAACTCATTGCACTCAAAGATGCAGAGATCAAGTACTCTACGATTCAGAACTGGTACCCCGGTGATGAGAATGGCAAGGGTGGTATCTACAACTTTGTGACCAAGCGAGGCATCTGCGAAGAGAATGCCAAGATCAGCTGGACACAGGTGGAGACAGGCTCCGCGATCACATGGAAGTATCCTAGCTGTATCCTAAAAGGGGACAACTCGGTCGGAGAATTCTACTCTGTAGCTGTCACCACATTGGCACAACAGGCAGATACGGGCACCAAGATGATCCATATTGGTAAAAACACCAAATCTACCATCATCTCCAAAGGTATCTCCGCCATGAAAGGGCAGAATACCTATAGAGGTCTGGTCAAGATGGGTGCAGGGGCTACGGGAGCCAGAAACTACTCTGAGTGTGACTCACTGCTGATCGGTGACCGTTGTGGGGCACATACCTTCCCTTACTTAGAGTCCAAAGACTCGGTAGGGCAGGTGGAGCATGAGGCGACCACCTCCAAGATCTCTGATGAGCAGCTGTTCTATCTGAGACAGCGAGGGATCAATGAAGAGGATGCCGTCTCCATGATCGTACATGGATTCTGCAAAGATGTATTTAAGATGCTCCCCATGGAGTATGCCGTAGAGGCCAAAGCACTATTGAATTTGACACTAGAAGGAAGCGTAGGATGAGTAAGATGATGGAAATAAAAGATCTCCAGGCAAAGATCGGAGACAAGAAGATACTAAACGGGCTAAACCTCACTCTGGAAAAGGGGAAAGTCCATGCGATCATGGGTCCCAACGGTGCAGGAAAGTCAACCCTCTCCAAGGCGATCGTAGGGCATTATGATATCGAGGTGCTCGGAGGAGAAATCCTCTACAAGGGTGAAAATATCGTGGACAAAGAGCCAGAAGAGAGAGCACTGGATGGTGTCTTTTTGAGCTTCCAGCATCCCGTAGAGGTCTCAGGGGTCAACAATGCCTACTTCCTCAGAACCGCAGTCAATGCCAAGCGTCGTCATGAGGGAAAAAATGAGCTCAATGCCGCAGAGTTCCTGAGAGAGATGAAGAAGCAGGTAGAAGGACTGGGGATGAAGCCAGATATGATCAGCCGATCACTCAATGAGGGCTTTTCAGGTGGAGAGAAGAAGCGTAATGAGATACTCCAGATGCAGATGCTTCAGCCAGACATGATCGTACTCGATGAGATTGACTCTGGTCTGGATATCGATGCGCTCAGAGCGGTTTCCGAGGGAATCAACAGTATGAAAGATGGAGAGCGTAGTTTCCTGGTGATCACACACTACAGCCGTATCCTCGACTATATCAAGCCAGACTATATCCATGTCCTCAAGGATGGGAAGATCGTCCACACAGGCGGTCCTGAGCTGGTCGCACAACTCGAAGAAGAGGGCTATGAATCTCTAGGAGAGGCGTAATGAAACTATCTGAGCTAAAACAGCGTAACGCTTCAGAGATACTGGCAGTATTTGGCAGAGACAGTGCTGCTGCCAAGAGCGCAGAAGTGTTGGCAAATATGGGTTTACCGACCAAAAAGACAGAGGCGTACCGCTATGGAGATATTGAGGCTGTGCTGGAAGTAGATGTGACGATTACACCACAGCCAAAGCCTGCCGAAATCCTACCCTCAGTCCAGCTTATTATTACCGATGGTGTCATCACCCATGCACCTGCATCAGTCAAACTGGGATACAGCAAGGCGATTCCCGCAGATCAGGGGCATTTTGACCCCTTGTATCATCTGGGGCATGTGGCGAGTCCAGGTGTCTGGGAGATAGAGATTCAGGATGAGGTGTATCTGCATGTTATCCATCGCTTTACGAAACCCGCTTCTTTGATCGCCTATCGTTTGGCTGTACATGTGACACCGGGCAGTCATGCAGCGGTGTATGAGCAGTTTATAGATACAGGTGCAACAGGAAGTCTGGTGCTGTATGGCTATGATCTTTTTGTAGGCAGAGATGCCACACTCAAGATGGTCAAAAACCATACACTCGACAGTGGCAGCTATCAGATGGTGGCTTCCCACCGCTGTGAAGTGGGCAGTGCGGCGACATTGGATCTGGCGACATTTGATTTCGGTTCTGCTTCGGCGCTGCAAATGATGAAGATTGCCTTGGGTGAGAGGGCGCATGTGGAGGCTTCGCATCTACTCTATGCCAGCGGCAGTGCCAAGCGCGGTACCGTCTCCCAAATCCTCCATATAGGAGAGGGGTCGACAAGCAATCAGCAAGCAAAAAATATCCTCACTGACAAAGCCAGGGGTATCTTCGATGCACTGATCAAAGTAGAGCATAGCGCCAAATACACCAAGGCACACCAAAACTCCAAAGCGAT
>JALVVQ010000224.1 GCA_027023325.1 Campylobacteraceae bacterium
TGTTCTCTTTGAGCTCATCCAATTTCTCTGAAAATGCTGAAACGATCACTGAGGTAACAAAAGAGATCATAGCAATACCACTGACGATAATAATCATAGAGATCGCCTTGCCCTCGTGGGTCACAGGAGAGATATCTCCGTACCCTACAGTAGATATCGTAACCATTGCCCAATAGAAGGCATCAAACAATGTGGTGATATGAGGATTGTGGGTCTCTTCAAATACATAAAATGCTATGCCTGCTGTCAATACAATAAAGAGCAATAAGAAAAGTAGAGTTAACAGCTCAAAGCGCTTGTTGGAAAGCACCTCTACGAACTGATTGATACTTTTGGTATATCTCAGAAGCTTAAAGACCCTAAAGAGCACAAAAATACGAAGTATTCTCAGTGGTCTGTAGGCAGGGAGTATCGCCAAAAGATCAATGATTGAGGAGGGAGAGAAGATGAAGCCAAATTTACTTTTGAGTATCTTTTTTACCGGCACACGCAAAGAAAATGCTCTATGCAAAAACTTCGACTGTTCATACTCCTCCATCACAACCTTATGCATATCGCTATACACCCAAAGTCTCAAAATATACTCAAGAAGAAAAATAGCCGTCACGATGTAGATATCATAAAAATCCATCCAGGCAGGCACAGGGTTGCGCACCTCATACACCAAAATGGTCACAGAGGTTAGGATAAGAAATATCATCGTTGAGTCTACATACTTCTTGTAGGGATTGTCTGGATTATAAAAGAGATCCCTGATAAATCCTTTTATTTTTTGGTAGGAGGGTGAGCCGTTGAGCCAGGATGCCAGTCTGATGATTATTTTGGACACAACTGGCTCCTTGTTATTTTATGACAGTCTCTGCTTGAGCAGCTGATTGACCTTGCCGGGATTGGCTGAGCCTTTGCTGGCTTTCATGGTCTGGCCTACGAAGAAACCAAAAAGTTTCTCTTTGCCTGCTTTATACTCTGCCACCTTCTCTTCGTTGGCAGCAATAATCTCATCGATGATGGCGAGTATGGCACCGTCATCACTCACTTGTGCCAAGCCAAGCAATGCAATAATCGCATCAATATCACGATCTTCATGCGCAAACATATAATCCAGTACCTCTTTGGCACCTTTACCTGAAACTGTATCATCTGCAATCTTCGCGAGCAGGGTACCAAGTGTTGCAGCAGAGACTGGAGATGTCTGAATAGAGATACTCGCCTTGTTTAGGCGACCGAGAAGCTCTGAGGTAAGCCAAGTAACTGCTGTTTTGGGTGCTGCGCCATGAGAGAGCATCTCCTCAAAGTAGACTGCCAGTGCCTTGTCTGCAGTAAGAATCAGTGCATCTACTCTCCTGATACCAAGACTGGTCGTATAGCGACCTACCTTCTCATCTGGAAGTTCTGGTATGACCTGTGCCTCTTTCATCATTGCTTCAGTCACAACCACTGGTCTCAGGTCTGGATCAGGAAAGTAGCGATAGTCTGCGCTGTCCTCTTTACCTCGCATGCTCTTGGTGATGCCTTTGGTGACATCCCAGAGTCTTGTCTCCTGACAAACTTCCTGCTCGTAGACACCATCTTCATAAGCTTCGGTCTGACGCTGTACTTCATAGGCAATGGCAGCAGCTACAAAACGGAAGGAGTTAATGTTTTTGATCTCTGCACGGGTGCCAAACTCTTTTTGACCCACGGGACGAATAGAGACATTGACATCACAACGGAAAGACCCCTCCTGCATATTGGCATCTGAGATATCTAGATATCGGACGATAGAGTGCAGTTTTTTGAGATATCTGACCGCCTCGTCTGCATTGCGCATATCTGGTTCGGATACAATCTCCAGCAACGGTGTACCAGCGCGGTTGAGATCCACTTTTGAGACCGCTCCGTCATGCATATTTTTACCGGCATCTGCCTCCAGATGCGCGCGTGTGATGCCGATCTCCTTGCTGCTCCCATCATCAAAATCTATTGTCAGACTTCCTTTCCCCACAATAGGAATATCGAACTGACTGATCTGGTATGCCATAGGACTGTCTGGATAGAAATAGCTTTTTCGATTGAAAATAGATTTCTGATTGACTTGCGCTTTGAGCGCATAACCAAAGTTCATTGCTTTTTTGACCGCTTCCAGGTTCAATACCGGCAGTGCTCCAGGCAGCGCTAGGCAGGTAGGACAGGTATTGCTGTTCTGTGGTGCAGCAAAGCTGGTAGGACAGGAGCAAAATATTTTTGTTTTGGTATTGAGTTGCACATGCACTTCAAGCCCAATCACAGTTTCAAACATAATAATAACCTTATTGGATGGTAAGATAAATACTTATACTATTATACCGTTTTGGTGATTTGAGAGAGTTTGTGGGGAGAGGGAAAGCATCATTTGCAGAGAGGAATATAGCCTCTCTACTTCGTTTTAGAAATCGTAAGTAACACCAGCAGTGACAATATTTGCCTTTATCTTATTGGGACCTTCATTATGCAATAGATTCTGATAATCTACCCAGATACCCCAACCTTTTTCTTGGTCACCTTGACCATCAAATGCCCTAGAAGCGACCACTGTCTCATCAGCACTCATATCATACTCAAAACCAAGACCGAGACTGACGCCAGACTCATCATATGTATCCATTGTTGGGCAGTCAAAATCAATTTTAGTCTGACCATAGCCTATAAGACCATAGACATTGAATTTATCAGTAATATGGTACTGCGGCTTCAGATAGACACCATAATGTGTCGTCTCAGCAAAGTTCTTGTCAATACTAGCCTTAAAGGCTCTTGCCTCTATGCCAATATATTGATTGAAGTCATAACCTATTCTCCCCATCACACCATAAGAAGTGTTCTTTTTTCTGCTACTGTTATCACAAGGACAATTTATGCTTGCACCCGACCAAAGCAGCCCCAATCCCACATATAAGGGGTTTACATTCACTATTGGCACTACCGGTACTACAGCAGGTGCCACATTTTTACCAGCCATCAAGGCACCACTCATAAGAAGTGAAGAAAGTGCTACTTTCGCTATTGTATTTTTCATTGATTTCCCTTTGCTATTTTGGATATTAAGTACCATCCAAGACATAGTACACCCCAAATTTATGTGTCACTTTAACATACCTGATATTAAAAAATACTGAAAAAGAATAAAAAATTAATAAAAAATTAACGATGCATTAACTTTGGGCTATTTTCTCGACTATTTTACCCAACAGTTCTGTCTGTTTTTGCATTTCATTAAATTTTCTCGACTGGAGGACAAGATACTCCAAGAAGAGAACCATCAGTAAACCTGGTATCACACCAATGATCATAGACAATAATCCGGCATATACATTAGCTTTCACAAAAAAAGAAAAGGCACTTATTATGCCAGTCAATACAATTGCCCAAGCAACGCCCAACATAAAGCTGGTAAGCTGAGATAGTATAGTGGAAGGTGGTCTCACGCAGAGAAAACTACGCAGCTTCCGCTGCATGTTCCTCGTCATGTGCCAGTGCACCGGCCAGATACACATAAGCAAGAATCATAAATACAAATGTCTGAAGAATGGCAGAAAAGCTCAAGAGCAAATAAGCTGGAAGCGGCACTAACCAAGGCGCCAACATCAATAGAACCCACAAGAACAAATCATCACCCTTGATATTACCAAAAAGACGGAAACTCAAAGAGATAATTCTTGAGATATGAGACACGATCTCGATAGGGAACATCAAAGGCGCCAATGCCTTCACTGGCCCCATAAAGTGCGCGAAATATTTGATGACACCATTCTCTCTGATACCCTCATAGTTGTAGTGTATAAAGACAACCAATGCCAATACCAGCGTGACATTGATATTGGAGGTTGGAGATTCAAAGCCAGGAATGATACCGATCACATTGGCAATAAAGACAAAAATACCAATGGTTGCTACAAGAGGAAGATACTTTCTCGCCATCTTCTCACCAATCACATCCTTGCCCATAGCAATCACACCATCAAGATAGGCCTCCATAATATTCTGGAAGCCACTAGGTACTGCCTTGAGGCTTTTTGTCGCACGATTAGCCACAAACAATCCAATAATCATCACCAAGATAAGGTGAGCAATTACCATACCTATACCCTCTCCACTCTCACCGCCAAACATTGCACCTAAATAGGTAAATACACCTTCCATTAAAAACCCTCTTATGACTTTAATTTGGAGAGATTATAGCTTCTTTTTGCTTACGGACATTTTGGAATTAGAAATTAGAAATTAGAAATTAGAAATTTGTTACAAATTGACCGCGTGTGTTATTTGGAATTTTGTAGGGGGTGATTGCCATCACACCAATTATAAATATGCGGGTTCTGAATGAGTCGTACACCCGTACGGCGAAAGAAGACCCGTGAAAAGCGAATGTGTAGAGAAAGCTCTTTTGCTTAGTTGTGTTTGATTTTTACGGGTTCTGAATGAGTCGTACACCCGTACGGCGAAAGAAGACCCGTGAAAAGCGAATACAAATAAGCAAAAGTGGTATTCCTAAGAGGACTCGAACCTCTAGCTAGGCCTTAGGAGGGCCCTGCTTTATCCAGTTAAGCGATAGGAACAGAAAAACAGAGGGCAAAAATATACCCTCTGAGAAATTATAAAATGCTTAGACGTCGGTGTTACCGCAGTATCCACATACTTTTGCATCTACTGGAATCTTCATAGCGCAGTTGGCACAGGTCTTTTCTGTTGGTGCCTCTTCAGGCTCCTCTTCTTTGAGTCTGTTGTAGGCTCTGACCATCATAAACATCACAAATCCCAAAATAATAAAAGAGATTGTGTCATTGATAAACTGTCCGTATTTGATCGCTGGTGCTGCAGCTTTGTCCAGTGCCTCCATAGTAGCATACTCTTTGCCATCTAGCGCAATAAATAGTTGAGAGAAATCAACCCCACCCAAAAGCAGGCCTACCGGAGGCATAATCACATTGGCCACCAATGATTTGATTACTGTAGCAAATGCTCCACCAAAGATAAAACCTACCGCCATATCTACCATGTTTCCTTTAATCAGAAACTTTTTAAATTCTTCCAACATCTCTATCCTTTTATTTTTTTGACATCGATATTATAGTGACTTAATGCTTATATTGTTTCACCAACTTTTGGAAAGACCCCATAGAAATACCTACTATGCTACTTCAACTCTCCCCAAGAATCTCCTATGCTTACAGAACATTCCAGCGGTACATCAAGCTCCAGAACATTCTCCATTGTATGTACAAAACGCTTGCTTATCTCTTCGACTTTGTCCTCTTTGACTTCAAAGATCAATTCATCATGGATCTGTAGAAGCATAAAGGCATCCAGCGCCTCTTCTTGTATCATTGCATCTATCTGGTTCATAGAGAGCTTTATGAGGTCTGCAGCTGAGCCTTGAAAGACTGTGTTGACCGACTCGCGCATAAAAGCTGCCTTTTGCATACCATTGGCAGACTCATAGTCAAATATACGCCGACGCCCCAGTATGGTCTCCACAAAACCATCTATTTTGACACGCTCTTGAATCTCTTCCAGAAAGTTTTTGACGGTAGGAAAGGAGGCAAAGTAGTTGGCAATGATCTCTTTGGCTTCACCTGAACCAATGCCCAGCTCCTCGGAAAGTTTTTTCGGTCCCATGCCGTAGAGGAGTCCAAAGTTTACAGACTTGGCAAAGCTTCTCTTCTCCTTGGCCTGCTCCTCACCAAAGAGTATGGTCGATGTCGCCAAGTGAATATCTACACCTTGCTTGAAAGCTTCGAGCAATGCAGCATCTTGAGAAAAGTGCGCAAGCAGACGAAGCTCAATTTGAGAGTAGTCGATACTCACCAGTTTGTAGCCCTCTTTGGCCACAAATGCCTCTCGTACCGAACGACCCAGTGCCGAGCGCACAGGGATATTTTGCAGATTGGGGTCTCGTGAGCTGAGGCGTCCTGTAGCTGTACCTGTCTGCCCAAAGCTGGTATAGATACGAGACTTTTCATCCGCCTGTGCCAGCCTTAGTAAAGGCTCAACATAGGTAGAAAGTATCTTTTGGTACTCACGATACTCCAGTATCTTGGGAATGATCTCATGTTCATCTTTGAGAGAGGTAAGCACTGCTTCATTGGTACTGTAACCTGTCTTTGTTTTCTTTCCCCCCTTGAGTCCAATATTTTGGAAGAGTATCACCCCTAGTTGTTGTGTGGATTTAATGTTAAATTCTGTACCGGCAAGCGCATAGATTTCAGCAGTGAGCGTAGCCAGATCTTCACTCAATGTTTTCTGGAGGCTGCTGAGTTTGGAAGGATCTATTTTGATCCCCAGACGCTCCATACGCATCAGCACGAACATAAAAGGATACTCTACATTTTTCGCCTCACTGAGTAGGTGCGAGAGTGAAGAGAGTTCCATCTTCTTCTTGATGGCACCATAGAGCAGAAAGGTCATCCATGCATCTTCTGCTGCATAAAACGTTGCATCACTGATAGCCACGGCAGAGAAGTTCTCCCCTTTTTTTACCATCTCTTTAAAAGGTTTCATCTCATATTTAAAGTACTGTTTGGCGAGGGTATCTAGTCCTATTTTGCTACCGGGGTTACTCAGCCATGCCATGATCATGGTATCTGCATACGGGAGACTGGGTTCAAGGTTATATTGATTCAAGAGGAGCGAAAGATCAAACTTTAGGTTCTGTCCGACTATCTTGTGCTTCATCAGTTTCTTGAGTGCAGATATAGCATCATCCAGACCTACTTGATCCTCTACGCCCAAATAGGCATGCCCCACAGGCACATAGTAAGATCTGTCCCTATCCATACAAAAAGAGAAACCTACCATTCTGGCTACTTTTGTATCCAGCCCTGTAGTCTCTGTATCAAAGGCTACGATAGCCTCTTTGTCTATTGTCCCTATTACACTTTCCAGCTTCTCTTTCGTGTCCAGTGTAATCGCTTCAAATATCAGAGTAGGCTTGGGAGGCACTACATATTCTCGCTCACAATCAGCTTCCATTCCTACTTTGGCTTTACGAATGGCCTGTTTCATCTCATACTGCTCAAACTCTTCAAGTAGGCATGAAAGGTAGTTTTTGTCCTCAAAGACGAAACCCTCTACATCCATATCTGCAAAAACATCCTCAGACATTCTTACCAGGTCACGAGACAGAAATGCCATTTCCTTTCCTTCCAGAAGGAGTTGTTGTATACGAGGTGTACCAGCATGCTCGATATCTTCATAGATCGCTTCGAGCGTATGATAAGCATTGATAAGTTTGGCAGCACCGACTTTGCCTATCCCCTTGACACCGGGCACATTATCGGAACTGTCACCCAAGAGGGCTTGAAAATTGATAAAATCTCTAGGGCGCACACCAAACTTGGCGATACATGCCTCCTCGTCCACCTCTTGTCGTTTTACGGCATCATACATGACAACCGCACCATCATCAATCAACTGATACAGATCTTTATCATGCGACACGATACGCACCTTCATGCCTTTTTTTCTGGCAAACTTTGTCACAGTAGCGATAATATCATCTGCCTCATACCCCTCACGCGTGAGATTAGGGAAGCCCATCTGCTCTATCCACTCTATCGCGACAGGCAGCTGCTTTTTTAGATCTTCTGGTGCTTCATCGCGGTTCTCCTTGTACGCTGAAAACATCTCATTGCGAAATGTTTTTCCTTTGGCATCCAGAGCAAAGACTAGATAATCAGTACTGTGATCTCTGCGTAAAGTATCTACAAGATTGACAAATCCCGTAAGCAGCCCCGTAGGAAATCCCTCAGAATTACGCAAAGGAGGCAATGCAAAGTAGGAGCGAAAAAAAAAGCCAAAGGTATCAATGACAGTGATTGTTTTCATAAAAAACCCTAAAAAATAAGCTACTCTTATTATACCAAAAAGCCTATTTAGAAGTTCTTTTAAAGGTTTTCGGGGAAGATTAAAGGATTTTCATATTTTTTATATTATAATATAGAAAGTATTGTAATGCGTGAGGAAGAGGAGCATCATTTGAATAAAAACGAAACTTTTGATTTTAGCAGTTCTTCTAATACGATTCTAGAATCTGCACGAAAAATACGACTAGAGAAGCAACAAAAAAGAAAAGAGAAAACACGAGACAAGCTCGCTGAGTTTATGAGTGCGGATGTACATGACAGTGAATTTGGCATTATACCTGAAGGGTATGGAGGCATCACTTACTTAACACTTCTAATTTTTATACCGTGGCTTGCCGGTTTGGCATTTGTATTTTTCTATGTTTCCAGAGGAGATATCAATACTTTCAATAGTATCAAAGAGAGCTCACTGCTCACTTGGGTCATCGGATATGAGATTATTGCCGCATTGACACTGCTTCTTATCTTTAAGAAACTATTGGTCTATCTATTTTCCAAGTAACCCCTCTTTCCATAGAGATTCTTTAACTAAGTGGTATGAGCTCCTTCTCTAGGTACATTCCCGTATAACCCCCTGTTTTCCCCCAATTGGCTGCCAGTTTTTCTGGGGTACCAGTATCCACGATCTGTCCACCCTTGTTTCCTCCATCTGGTCCCATATCGATGACATAGTCGGCATTTTTAACCATATCGAGGTTGTGCTCTACAACGATGACAGAGTTGCCCAACTCTACCAGATGATGTAGTACCCCTGTCAACCTATTGACATCATCAAAGTGCAGTCCCGTCGTCGGTTCATCAAGAATGTAAAGTGTATTTCCCGTATCTTTACGGCTCAGCTCTTTGGCGAGTTTGATCCGCTGTGCCTCTCCACCTGAGAGGGTCGTGGCATTTTGTCCCAGTGTGATATAGCCCAGACCCACATCGATGAGTGTCTTGAGTTTGATGGCGATAGTGGGTACTGCTTTGAAAAACAGCATCGCTTCATCCACACTCATTGCCAACACATCTGCGATCGACTGCCCACGATACAGCACCTCCAGTGTCTGTTCGTTATAGCGCGTGCCACGACAGGTATCGCACTCTACCAGCACATCAGGCAAGAAGTGCATCTCGATCTTGATCTGCCCGTCTCCCTGACACTTCTCACAGCGGCCACCCTTGACATTGAAGGAGAAGCGCCCGATCTTGTAGCCCCGAAGCTCTGCCTCTTTGGTCTGGGCAAAGAGCTTACGGATCTCATCCATGATGCCCGTATAGGTGGCAGGGTTGGAGCGTG
>JALVVQ010000225.1 GCA_027023325.1 Campylobacteraceae bacterium
GAGTAGAGTGCCATGACAGCACCTACATACACAATCAGCTGCACCACACCAAGAAACTCTGCTCCCAAGATAAAGAAGATTCCCGATATCAACACCATACCTGCAGCAAGAGAGGTCATAGCATACAACACGTTTTTACTCATTACGGTCACCAGAAAGAGGAGTGTAATGAGTACAGCAAAGAAATAAAAAGCAATGGTTATCATCTATACTCCCTTAGTACGCCAATGGCGTTTTTTTGATATTCTCATCCGCATTGGGAGAAACTGCCCCAAATCCTGGATACTCTTTTTGAGACTTCAGCTTATCGATCGGCGTCAGCATATCTTCAAAGAGAGAGAAGCTCGCACGCTGCTCAGAAGCTGTCTCATATCTGCCCCCATGCACGATAGCAAGCTCAGGACAGACTTCAGCACAATACCCACAAAAGATACATCGACCGAAATTGATGCTATATTGACTGACCTCTTTGCGCTGGTTCTCATCATAACGTGTATCCATCGTAATACAGTTGGAGATACAGATCTTTTCACAAAGTCCGCATCCGATACAGCGATAATGCCCACTCTCCAGCAAGCGTTGCATCTCATGGATGGCACGGTATCTACGAGAAATAGGTATCTTTTCAAATGGATAACGAATCGTATGGGTCTCTCCGCGAAAGAGCGTACGAATCATAATGCCAAAAGTCACACCCAGACCTATCAGAAGCTCCACTTTGAGTGATCTTCCTACCACTTGCTTGAATCTCCCCCAGCCTGTCTCAGGTGTCTTTCCCAGCTCCAGCATACGGTACTGCTGCTGTCCTACATTTCTATTTTTAAATTGTTCTAAGCTCATTGCTACTCCTTATGCCATCGCCATCATGACGATACCAGTGATCACTACATTGACAACTGCCAGTGGCATCAATACTTTCCAGCTCAACCACATCAACTGATCCGGTCTAATATGTGGCCACGAAGCCCTCACCCACAACATCAAAAAGAAGAAAAAGCTCACCTTGAGCCCCATCATCAACCACCCTGGAATCAACCAAAGGTCACTGTATCCACCACAGAAAACCACTGATGCGAGTACACCAATGGTAATCATGTTCGCATACTCACCCACAAAGAAAAGTCCCCAGCGTAGACCACTGTACTCCGTCACAAAGCCCGAAACAATCTCGGCTTCATGCTCAAGCAGGTCGAAAGGTGTACGGTTGGTCTCCGCAAACCCTGCAATCAAAAAGAGGATAAATGCCAAAGGCTGCTGCCAAAGCATCCACGAGCCAATGCCTCCAGCCTGATAGTCATTGAACTCCACCAAAGAAAGAGAACTGACCAGCATGATTGGTGCCAACAAGGAAAGTCCTGTCACCACTTCATAACTGAGAAACTGCACTGCCGTTCTCGCTGCACCGATAATCCCCCACTTGTTTTGCTGAGACATACCTGCAAGCAATGGGCCATAGAGCCCTGCTGCCATCGCTGCGAGAACAAAGAGTATCCCTATATCGACATCCGATGCAATCGAAGGCACAAAGACCCCTCCCAAAAGTGGTATCCACTCAGGAAAGGTAAAATCAGGGAAAAGTGGCACTGCTGCCAATGCGATAAAAGCTGTTCCAGCGGTAATTACAGGGGCAATCGAGAAGATAAAGCGATTGGAAAACTGTGGGATAAAGTCCTCTTTGGTGAAGAGCTTGATACCATCTGCAGCCAATTGCAACAACCCGAAAGGCCCTACATGCGCTGGACCGGGTCGTCGCTGCATCCATGCCAGCACCTTTCTCTCTATATAGGTACCAAATCCTGCGACTGCTGAAACGAGCAGCAAAGCAATCAATGCTTTGACCGCTGCACCGATCCAGGTCACTTCATGTATTATTGTTGTCTCCATACTAACCCTTTCTTAGTGTTACTGTTTGATAGCGACGGTCGCCAAAGAGCCCATAGATGTCTTCGCTGCTTATAAAGTCAGGTACACAAACGATGTCACCCTCTATCTTGTCATCTGCAATAACATCCAGCTTCAGTACCCTGTTTTTGAATACTACCTCAG
>JALVVQ010000226.1 GCA_027023325.1 Campylobacteraceae bacterium
GGCGATGATGGCTTGAGTGCTTGTGACTATGAGAAGACCCAAGCATACACAACTTCAAAGTATTTTATCAATAATTATCACAAGATGCATAAAGAACTTGGGTTGGTGTAGCTCAAGGATTCATCCAAAATCAAGGTTACTACTGTTGTAGGGAAATACTCTTTTGATACGAATAAGCGGCCTATTCCTATCAAAAATGATATGATTATCTTGATTAATCGTGTCATTTATGGTAATATAGGTCCAAAAAAGGCTCTAAAGTGAAAAAAGAGAAAGAATGGATTTGGCAACATCAAGCCTACCCTCACTTTGAATATGATTTAAAAAAACTTGATGGACTGATAGAGTCTGTCTCTAGAAAACAGGGCGAACTTATGGTGTTGAGCCGTGTCATGGGCCGAGAAAACTTACAAGAGAGTCAGGTCAATGCCTTGGAAAATGAAATAGTATCAAGTTCTGCGATAGAAGGAGAGATTCTGGACCGTGACAGTGTGAAGTCTTCCATTAAAGAGAAGCTAGAGATAGAAGTCCCACAGAGCTACAGAGGAAAAACAAAAGAGAGCAACTATGTAGATATCTTACTCGATGCCAATAGTAACTATACAGATAAATTAAGTCTTGAAAAGATTTTTACTTGGCACTGTAAAATGTTTGAAAATCATCACAGTAAACTATGGAATATAGAGATCGGAAAGTTTAGAGAAAGTGGTACGATGCAGATTGTGTCAGGTGTTGCAGGAAAAGAGAAAATCTACTATGAAGCACCTTCGTGTGGTATGCTAGATAGTGAGATGAAAGCCTATATAGAGTGGTTCAACAGCACCCCTGCATCTCTCATGAAGTCCGCCATATCCCACTTATGGTTTGTGATTATCCACCCATTTGATGATGGAAATGGAAGGCTTACTAGGCTCATTACAGATATGGTGCTTTCAGAGCTGGAAGAGTCCACAACAACAAGACTCTACTCGATGTCAAAAAGTATAAATAGTGATAGAAAAGGCTATTACAATGCTCTCGAGCAGACAACAGGCTATATAAAAAAAGAGAACCCAATGGATATTACTTTTTGGTGCGAGTGGTTTCTGAATACTCTGTATCACGCTTTGGTTGAAGCCATAGAGTCAATTGAGCATGTGGTGGATAAAGCGAAATTTTGGGATAAGCATAGGGACAGTAGCATCAATGAAAGACAGGCAAAAGTACTCAATATGATTTTAGACAGAGGCGTAAATCATCCTCAACGAGGATTGACTACTAAAAAATATATGAAAATAGCAGGAACAACTTCGGCTACTGCTTCTAGAGATGTAAAGGGATTGCTAGAGCTTGGGTGTATTGAGCAGGTTGAGGGTACTGCTGGTCGGAATATTCGGTATTTAGTCTTAGCATAGTTGTCAAAGAGCGCCTCTAGATCATGAGCCACGCCCAGCTCAATACCAGGTACCTCCCCAGCTTGGCAACAAAGACTAGTGCTAAGAATCGTACAAAAGGATACCGCGCGATCCCTGCCGCAAAGGTAAAGAGATCTCCGACAAACGGCATCCAGCTCATCAGCAGTGTCCATGCCCCATACTTGTCAAACAGTACCTTGAACTTGCCAAACTTGGCAGGATTGATGACGCCTTTTTCTTCCAGCAGTGCTTCTCCGCCCAGTCCCATCCAGTAGTTGATGACCGCTCCGAGTGTATTGCCCACTGTCGCTACAGCGATTAGCCATAGTAGTGAGTATCCCTGCTCGATATCGTAGAGTAGCAGCGCTTCACTGCCCATCGGCCAGAGTGTGGCCGAGATCAGTGCGGAGAAGAAGAGCATAAGGTAAACCATTAAATAGATCCCTTGTTGTGTAGAGTGATAGATTTATACCATAATTTTGTTTGTGGATGTATTTGAGATGTGGTGGTATGTTGTGTCAGCGCAGAGAATATTCTCTGCAGCTATAACGCAATTTTTGGTATCGCGCTGAGTAGCTTCTGCGTATAGGCGTGCTCCGGATTCTCGAAGAGCTCCTGGGCACTCTTCATCTCTACGATACTGCCAAAGTACATGACCACGATCTGGTCAGAGATATGGTTGACCACGCTGAGGTCATGGGAGATAAAGATATAGGTGAGATTGAACTCCTCCTGGAGGTCTAGCAGGAGGTTGAGCACTTGGGCTTGGATGGAGACATCTAGGGCAGAGACTGGCTCATCGCAGATGATGATCTCTGGGTTGAGGGCTAGGGCTCTGGCGATACCTATACGCTGTCGCTGACCACCTGAGAACTGGTGGGGATAACGGTCATACCACTCTGGAAGCATACCAACCTTCTCCATGAGGTAGAGGACACGCTCCTTGATCTCTCGTTTGCTCATATCACTGTTGAGTGCGAGAGGTTCTGCGATGATCTGTCCTACTTTCCAACGGGGGTTGAGAGAGGAGTAGGGGTCTTGGAAGATGATCTGTACTTTTTTGCGGTACTCTGTCAGCGCATTGCCTTTGAGTTTGGTGATGTCTGCTCCTTCGAAGAGGATCTCGCCAGCTGTGGGCTCCTCTATCTTGAGGATCATCTTGGCAGTGGTGGATTTACCACAGCCACTCTCGCCTACGATACTGAGGATCTCCCCTTTTTTGACCTCAAAAGAGACATCATCGACTGCTTTGACGATCTTGGGAGCTTTAAAAAGACCGAGGTTGATCTCGTAGTGTTTTTTGAGATTATTGATCTGAAAGATAGTCTCATTCATCTGATCTCCTTTGGAAAGGATAGATAGTCTACGGTGTCATCGACGGTATCGAGCCTGGATTTTCTGGGTGTGATACCAGGGGTAGGTATCGAGTGGAGCAGGGCTTTGGTGTAGGGGTGCCTGGGGTCTCGAAAGAGCTCCTGTGCTGAGGCTTTTTCTACGATATGACCACGGTACATCACCACTACTTCATCAGCGATCTGATAGACCACGCCCAGGTCATGGGTGATAAAGAGAATCGAGGTGCCTGTCTCCTCCTGAAGCTTCTTCATAAGGTCAAGCACCTGAGCCTGTATCGTGACATCTAGTGCCGTAGTAGGCTCATCGGCGATCAGAAGTTTAGGTCTGCATGCCATAGCAATGGCGATCATGACCCGCTGTCTCTGACCTCCACTGAGTTTGAATGGGTACTCACCATACTTTTCAGCTGGGTCAGGGATACCGACCAGATCGAGTGCCTCGACAACCTTGTCAAAGCGCTGTTTTTTGTTCAGCTCTTTATGGTGCAGTCTGAGTGCTTCATCGATCTGGTAGCCTACGGTATAGGAGGGGTTGAGTGAAGTCATGGGCTCCTGGAAGATCATCGCGACATCACGCCCCCTGACTTTTCGCATCTGTGCATCAGAGAGCTTGAGTAGATCGGTGCCTTCGAGAATGATCTCTCCTTCTTCGATCTTACCGGGTTGATCGATCAGCTGCATGATAGACATGGCAGTGATACTTTTGCCTGAACCACTCTCTCCTACGATACAGACCGTTTTGCCTGAAGGGATCTCAAAACTGACATCGTTAACTGCCTTGTTGACTCCTTCATCAGAATAAAAGAATGTTTTGAGGTTTTTTACTTCTATCAAATTCATCATTTATCCTTCAATTTGGGATCAAGTACATCCATAAGGCCATCACCCATAAGGTTGAAGCCAAGTACGGTCAGAAAGATCGCAAGACCCGGGTAGAAGATCATCCAGGGGGCTGTTGTGATGAATTGAAGTGAGTCGCTTAGCATGGCACCCCACTCTGGTGTAGGTGGCTGGGCGCCCAAGCCGAGGAAGCTCAAGCCTGCTGCTTCTAAGACAGCAGAAGCAAATCCCATGGTTGCTTGGACGATAATAGGCGAGGCGCAGTTGGGAAGAATGACGGCAAACATCAGCCTGAGGTTAGAGGAGCCGTTGATACGGCTGGCAATGACATACTCTTTTTCTCGTTCAGCGAGTACGGAAGCACGGACAATCCGAGCATAGGTAGGAATACCTACGATTCCGATAGCCGTCATGGCACTGTAGAGACTGGGGCCAAGGATGGAGACAATGACAATCGCCAGTAGAATCGCTGGGATAGCAAGCATGATATCAACGATACGCATGATAAAAAGATCAATCTTTCCCCCGAAATAAGCTGCAGTAATTCCCATTAAAAGCCCAAATGAGAGAGAGACACCTACCGAAATCGCCCCAACCATCAAGGAGATGCGTGAACCATAGATGATTCGGGAAAATAAATCTCTTCCAAAATCATCTGTGCCTAGCAGATGGGCGATCGAGCCTTTGGTGTCCCACGCAGGAGGGATAAGTCGATCTGCAAGGTTCTGTTCTGCTGGTAGATAGGAGGCTATATGTGGTGCAAAAATAGCCATAATTACCAGTATCAATGCAATAAAAAAACCGATTAAGGCTGCACGATTCTTACGATATTGTTTGATAAATTCAAGGAAAGATTCCATTAGCTCAACCTTATCTTAGGATTGATATATGCATAGAGCAAATCTACAATGAAATTAATGAGAATAAAGACAATTGCTACAATCAGGGTGGTTGATTGAATAATGGGAAAGTCTCTCTGGTACACGGCATTGACCAGCCATTTTCCGATGCCTGGCCAGGAGAAGGTAGTTTCTGTGAGAATTGCTCCGGCGAAGAGACTGCCAAGCATTAAACCAATGATTGTGATGACTGGCATCATGGCATTACGAAGGGCGTGGATGAAGATTATTTGGAAGCGGGTACAGCCTTTGGCTCGGGCGGTTTTAATATACTCTTCCTTCATTACCTCAATCATACTGCTACGGGTCATTCTGGCGATGATTGCCATGGGAATTGTTCCTAAAGCAATGGCGGGAAGAATAAGGTGCTTTAGTGCATCCCAGAATGCTTCATAATCATGAGCGATGAGGGAATCGACCAGATAGAGTCCTGTGACATGCTCAATGTCAAACTCATACCCCAGCCGTCCGGAGACCGGAAGCCAACCCAGCTTAACAGAGAAAAAATAAATGAGTACCAGCCCCAACCAGAAGACGGGCATGGAAACCCCTGCCAGAGCTCCAAACATACTCCCATAGTCAAAGATTGAATAGCGTTTGACCGCCGAAATAATTCCCGCACCGATCCCAAAGAGAATAGCGATAATCATGGCGACAAGCGAGAGTTCTACCGTAGCAGGAAAGCGGTCAAGAAATTCGGTCATCACCTCTTCGTTGCTGTTGGCAGATCGGCCGAAATCCCCATGCGCAAGATTATTGAGATAGATAATATATTGTTGATATAGGGGTTTGTCCAGACCCATTTTGGCACGCAAGTCAGCTACGGAGCGTGCATTGGCCTTGTCGCCAAGGATTGCGGCTGCCGGATCTCCGGGAGTAAGATGCACCATAGAAAAGACTAGCAGTGTCACTCCAAAGAGTGTTGGTATCGTCCACAACAGGCGCTTGAGTACATATGATAGCATTTCTGATTCTCCTTTGAACCTATAGATGAAGACACGATATGGCAGAGGTGCATTCAGCAAAGGGTTCATATGGGCACAGGGAAAATCCCTGTGCAGCAATATGATGGACTATTTGTCTAGCCACACCCTGTCGAAGCGTCGTTTCCCCATGGGGTCGAGCTTGAAGTTCATGACGCTCTTACGGATCGGCTCGACGACGAGTGAATTGGCAATCGTGACCCAAGGTACCTGATCGGCAAAGATTTCCTGTGCTTTTTTGTAAAGTTTGGTACGCTCTGCAATATCTGTTGTGGTTTTGGCCTTGGCGATTAGGGTATCAAACTCAGGATTTTTCCACCCTGCACGGTTGGCTGCAGGCTCTTTGGCAGCGTTGGAAGTGAGCAGCACATTTAGGAAGTTGTCTGGATCGCCATTGTCACCAGTCCAGCCGAGTAGACAGGAATCGTCTTCAAAATGGCGTCCTTTGTCTAGGTAGGTACTCCAGTCATAAGAGACGATCTTGGTTGTGACTCCAATCTTTGCAAGGTCAGCTTGCATGGCTTCGGCGACTTTGCGTGCGTTAGGCATATAAGGGCGAGAGACTGGCATTGCCCAGAGCTCAAATGAGAGTTTTTCGTGCCCTGCCTCTTTGAGTAGAGCCTTGGCTTTCTCAGGATTATACTCGTAATGCTTGATATTGGGATTGTAGCTCCACATCGTAGGTGGGATTGGAGAATCAGCAGGCTTACCAAATCCCGCATAGATTGCTTTGACAATCGCCTCTTTATTGATTCCATAGTTAATCGCGCGTCGGACACGAACATCGCGGAAAGGGGCAAATTTGACTTGATCTAGTGCGAGATAGCCGACATTAAGTCCTTCCTGCTTGACCAACTTGATGTTGGGGTCAGCCTCGAGTTTGGCGACTTCCTCTGGATTGGGGAAGTCCATGACATGGATGGAACCGACTTTGAGTTCCGCCGCACGCACCGAAGCGTTGGTGATGACCTTGAGGATTAGTTTCTTGATATAGGGTTTGCCTCCCCAGTATTTTTCATTGGCAGTAAAGATCATCTTATCGTCTTTGATCCACTTGACAAAAACAAATGGTCCAGTACCAACGGGATAACGAGAGAGACGATCGGCTTTTTTCTCAGCTAACAGGTCGTTGGCATATTGGCTGGAGAGAATGGATGCAAAATCCATTGCAAGATTTGAAATAAAGGGAGCTTCAGGTTTTTTAAGGAGGAACTTGACGGTATATTTATCAACCTTGACGACATCTTTGACGATACTTTCCATATCCATTGCACCCCAATATTTGTAAGTACCACCTACTTCGTGGAAGGGATGGGACTTGTCAAACTGTCGCTTGAAGGAGAAGACCACATCGTCTGCGGTAAACTCAGACTCTTTGGGATAAAACTTGGTTGGATGGAACATCACACCTTGGCGTAGATGAAAAGTGTATGTCAATCCATCAGGAGAGACATCCCATGATTTAGCAAGTCCTGGTTCAAGCTTAGTTGTACCATTTTCAAACTGCACCAAGGTATTATAAACCTGTGTGCTGGCATAGAAGCTTTCTCCGTCTGTAGCATGTGCTGGGTCTAGAGAAGAAGAGTCTCCACTGCGTCCAAATACCAATACGCCACCATACTTCGGTGCTGCGTATGCCATGGTTGTTGCGAGCAACAACGCTGATATGAGTAATTTTCTCATAATTTTTCTCCTTTTGTAGTTGAGGTAAACTATATTTTACCATAGAATTTCCTATTCCATCTATGATAATTTCAAAATTGTTGCAATATTGGCTATAATGTGTAAAAAGTACGCAGAAGAGTAAAAATGAGAATCCAGAATATAGAAATAGGAAGCAGTGATATTCTGCTGAAAACACCATTTAAAACTGCCCTTCGGACAGTGAATACATTGGAGAGCATTATTGTCCGTGTCACGACAGAATCCGGGATGGTTGGTTATGGTGAGACTGCTCCAACTGAAGCGATCACAGGAGATAGCAAGCATAGTATTCTTGATGCTTTGGAAGTGATCTCTCGTTGTATGATAGAGAAAGACATAGAGAACAAAGAGAGACTTCTATCTCTTGTCCACCATACAGTAGAGAAAAACTTTAATGCCAAGTCGGCCATAGAGATCGCACTGTATGATCTCTGGTCTCAGATGGCTGAAATGCCTCTCTATCGGTATCTGGGTGGAGAAAAAAATCTGTTTAAAACAGGCATAACCATTAGTCTCAATACCAAAGAGATCATGGTAGCTGATGCACTGGAGGCAGTGAAAAATGGCTTTGAAAGCCTGAAGATCAAGCTGGGGGATGACCCTATAGAAGATATATCCAGAGTGGAAGCGATATACTGGGCTGTAGGTAAGCAAATCTCGCTTAAGCTGGATGCCAATCAGGGCTGGAGTCCCGAAGAGACAGTTAGATTTCTTGCAGATCTGGAGAAAAAGGCGATAGCGGTCGAGTTGATAGAGCAGCCTGTAAAACGAGAGGATTTTGAGGGGCTGAAGGCTATCAAAGAGCGAAGCACTACGCCGATACTGGCGGATGAGAGTATCTTTTCCCCCGAGGATGCAAGAGTACTTCTAGAGATGCAGGCTGTAGATCTGATCAATATCAAATTGGACAAATGTGGAGGTATCTACAAGGCACTTGAGATCGCAGATATCTGTCAGGAGTATGGTGTGCAGTGTATGATTGGCTGTATGCTGGAGGGGGCGATCAGTGTGGGGGCAGCTGCCCATATGGCTTCTGCCAGAGCAGAGATGATTACACTGTATGATCTGGATGCGCCCATACTCTGCAAAGAGTCTCCGGTGATAGGTGGAGCAGTTTTTGAGGGTGCAGATATCCGTTTGTCCGAGAAGTTTGGGTTGGGGATCAAGGATATCAAAAATGTCAAATGGCTTACAAATATACATAAGGGCACCTCTAACAATAGGTAATACCCACAACATCTCTAGCTTTTGTCTAGGCTAGGCACTCTTTTAAAAACCCTAGCCATAGCTAAGGTGAAAAAGAGTAACGACGCATAGGCGAAAGCTAGAGATGCCCGCAGGGTGGGCTTTGCAAAAGCAATCTTGCACAAGAGTCTTACTGCCTCTTAACTAAGGCTAGGAGTTGAAAGTCTCTTGCACAACCTTACGATTGCAAAGCCCATTGTGGGTATTACCTATTGTTAGAGGTACCCTTAAATAGGAGAGAGAAATGATACTTTATATACACGGATTTAGAAGTACAGAAAATTCTGCCAAAGCGGTACAGCTCAAAGCATACTATAAAAAAGAGATAACTATTGCAAGTTTTTCTTATGTGCCCGATCAGGCGATAGCTGCACTGGAGCAGATCATCGAGAAGCATGAAATCCATGGACTCATAGCAAGCTCACTGGGTGGATTTTATGCGACATACCTCTCAGAAAAGTATGACATCAAGACCGTACTGATCAACCCATCAACCAGACCCTATGAGACGCTTGAGAGGTACTTGGGAGAGAACGAGACCCATGACGGGGTGCTGTTTGATTGGAAGAGGATATATCTAGAGCAGTTGAAGCAGTTTGCTATCACGAAGCCCAGAGCCAAAAACTATGAGGTCTTTCTCAAGGCAGGGGATGAGATACTGGATTGTCGCGTAG
>JALVVQ010000227.1 GCA_027023325.1 Campylobacteraceae bacterium
CTCCTTCATACTAATAGTAATTGCGGCAAATAAAAGTGTTCCAAATACCATTGCCCATTTTAGAGCTTCACTTGAATCAGAAAAAACAAACAGACTAAAAACAGAACGAAAAAGATGGTTGAAAGAAAATATATATTTTAGGGTGCCATTATTTATCCGTCCATTTTTATATTGGAATTATCGATACATACTTCAAGTTGGTTTTCTCGATGGTAAAAAAGGCTTTATATATCATACGCTACATGCGTTTTGGTATCGTTTTCTTGTTGATACAAAGATATATCAAATCCAGCAACTTGCAAAAAAGAACAATCAAACGATTCAGGAAGTAATAAAAATACATTACGGCATAAAAATTGCTGATAATTTTAATAATAACTAAAGAGGTACTAAATGTTTAACAATAAAATACTACTAATAACCGGCGGTACAGGCTCATTCGGAAATGCAGTATTGAGAAGATTTCTCGACACAGATATCAAAGAGATTCGCATCTTCTCCCGTGATGAGAAAAAGCAAGATGACATGCGCAAAGCATATAACAATCCGAAGCTCAAGTTTTACATAGGAGATGTAAGAGATCGAAATTCTATCAAAGATGCTATGCGTAATGTGGACTATGTATTTCATGCCGCTGCTCTGAAACAGGTTCCATCGTGTGAGTTTTATCCTATGCAGGCGGTTCAGACAAATGTCATTGGCACAGCCAATGTATTAGATGCTGCCATAGATGTAGATGTAGAGAAAGTTATTGTTCTTAGTACAGACAAGGCCGCCTATCCTATCAATGCTATGGGTATATCAAAAGCGATGATGGAAAAAGTCGCTGTAGCAAAATCCAGAAATCTTGAAAATAAAAATACTACTATTTGCTGTACCCGGTATGGTAATGTTATGGCATCACGGGGTTCTGTCATACCGCTCTTTATTGATCAAATTAGACAGGGAAAAGACATTACTATCACCGATCCTTCAATGACACGCTTTATGATGAGTCTTGATGAAGCTGTCGAGCTTGTGCTTTTTGCATTTAACAACGGGGACAATGGGGATATCTTCGTCCAGAAGTCTCCTGCAGCCACGATAGAATTGCTTGCCAATACGTTGCGAAATATGCTGGGCCGGCCTGATCATCCTATCAAGATCATCGGTACCAGACATGGTGAAAAGCGGTATGAGACACTGCTTACCAAAGAGGAAAAGATCAAATCGGTCGATATGGGAAACTATTTCAAAGTATTGCCGGATACGCGGGATCTCAATTATGGGCAGTTTGTTGAGTCCGGTACGAAGGATATAGACTATACGGAGTACAACTCCGACAATACGGAAAGACTGGATGAAGAGAAGCTCAGAGAGATGCTCCTGAATCTTCATGAGATACAAGACGACTTGAAAGAGTTTGGAGTTATCTGATGCGTGTTTTGGTGACCGGAAGCAACGGTTTTATCGGTAAAAATCTGATCGAGAGACTTTCTCGCATAGAAGATATCGAAGTGATGTCGTTTGACAGAAGCAGTAGCTTGTATGAACTCAAAAGAGATGTGCAAAATGCGGATTTTATTTTTCATCTTGCGGGCGTCAACAGGCCCAAAGAGACGGAAGAGTTTTATGAAGGAAACAGCGGACTGACACAAACGCTCATCTCCGCCATCGAAGAGTCCGGGAAAAAAATACCGGTTTTACTATCCTCTTCTACACAGGCAGCCTATGACAACGACTACGGAAAAAGCAAACGCGAAAGCGAAGAGGCCCTCAAAGCCTATGCCGCAAGAACAGGTGCACCTGTTTTTATCTACAGACTGCCCAATGTTTTCGGCAAGTGGAGCCGCCCCAACTACAACTCCGTCATAGCTACATGGTGCTACAATATCTCCCGTGATATACCGCTGCAGATCAATTATGAAAATGTCGTATTGACTCTGGTCTATATCGATGATGTGGTCGAGAGTTTTGTCGGTCATCTATCTGATAAACATTCCGATTTTGACTGCAAGATAGAAACAATGTACCAAAAGAGT
>JALVVQ010000228.1 GCA_027023325.1 Campylobacteraceae bacterium
ACATGGCGATCCTGGGTAAAAGTGAGGTGCTACTCCTGCTGATTGGTATCATCTTTGTCATAGAGACGGTCTCAGTCATCTTACAAGTTGGCAGCTACAAACTTCGCAATAAACGGGTCTTTCTCATGGCTCCCATTCATCACCATTTTGAGATGAAGAAGTGGGCAGAGAACAAGATTATCGTACGCTTTTGGATGATCGCTTTTCTGGCAAACCTGCTGGCACTCATCACGCTCAAGATACGCTAATGAAGCGCTCATTTTTCGGCTATGGGAAAACCACCAGAGCAATCGCTAAGAAGCTTGGCGGAGGGTGTACTTTTTATGATGACAACTGTACAGAGCCTTATGTCGATGAGCACAAAAACAACATTCTACCCTCAGCAGCGTTTGATCCAGAAAAAAGTGATCTGGAGATACTGACACCCAGTATTCCTCCACAGCACCCACTGCTTAAAAGAGCCAAAAACCCGATTAGCGAATATGATTATGTTCTTTCTTCTGAGTCTTTTGAGACATCTTTAGCAGATAAAAATCATGGCCAAGAAGGTGCGTTGGCAAACGCACCCTACAGGCCCTTTACCATTTGGATCTCTGGTACCAATGGCAAGACTACTACCACACAGATGCTTACACATCTACTCGCACACAGGGGAGCAGTCAGTGGGGGCAATATCGGTGTACCATTGGCAGAGCTCGACCCTACCGCAGCAATCTGGGTACTCGAATCCAGCTCCTTCACCCTCCACCATACCCGTACTGCCTCACCCAATATCTACCTGCTACTCCCCATCACACCCGACCACCTCAACTGGCACGGCACAGCCGAGGCTTATGCAGCAGACAAGCTCAAACCACTACTTACCATGAGAGAGGGAGAACTGGCTCTCATCCCCAAAGGATTGAAAGTGCCAAAAACAGATGCCTATGTAGTAGAGTATGACAGTGATCTCTTTTTGTGTGAATACTTCAATCTAGATAGCTCTAGGCTTCATTACAAAGGTGCTTTTTTACAAGATGCCCTTCTTTCACTTGCCATCACCAGAGTGCTTTTTGATGAAACTGACTACAGCCTACTCAATACCTTTCAGCGTGATGCCCACAGACAGGAAGAGTTTTATGACAAACAGAATAGACTCTGGGTCAATGACTCTAAAGCAACAAACCTGGATGCTACGATTCAGGCGGTAAAGGGATATGCAGATAAACCTATCCATCTCATACTTGGGGGAGATGACAAGGGCGTAGATTTGTCGCCTCTCTTTGAGGTGATGAAACCTCTGGATCTTACCCTGTATACCATAGGTGCCAACAGTGAAAAACTTTTACAGCTCTCCGAGCATTACAAGATTGATGCCGTAGAGTCACATACCCTCGCAAATGCCATAAAAAATATCTCAAGCGTACTGGATACAAAAAGTGTCGCCCTTCTCTCACCTGCTGCCGCAAGCTTTGACCAATTCAACTCCTACACACACAGAGGTGAAACATTCATAGCTCTAGTCAAAAACCTATAAATGATGATTTTTGCAAAAAATCACACAAAATTTTTAATTTTTAATTGTTCATTGTTACTTCTTAAGCTTAAGCCGTTATAATTCTACCCTCTTTATACAAGTGGCTCGGTAGCTCAGGGGTAGAGCAAAGGATTGAAAATCCTTGTGTCGGCAGTTCGATTCTGCCTCGAGCCACCACTTATTGCACTTCCCCTGTTATTCTCTTTATCGTTTACCTTTTTTACCTATCATGTCCAAACCTATATATACACATTCAAAGGATTTATAATGAAATACGCAGCCATACTTGCACTCCTCACCTCATTTTCACTCTCAGCCGGATTTTCTGATATAGATGCCACGCAACTCAAAGCACTTCAAGCCAAGGGCGTTCCGCTGATTGACATCCGAACACCCCAGGAGTGGAAACAAGCTGGCATTATTGACGGTGCCCACCAGATGATGTTCTTTGATATTCAGGGCAATGCCCATGCCCAGACTTGGATCAAAGATCTAAGCAAAAT
>JALVVQ010000229.1 GCA_027023325.1 Campylobacteraceae bacterium
GTTGTCAAAATAGAGGAAATGGTGAAGAAGGCATGCGTCATGCTCTCAAACAGTCCATCTTCTCCTTGTGTATAGTGTGCATAAGTCAACCCAACACTCAAGAGTAGAAAAACAATGAGGTACCACTTGGTCTCTTCGGTTTTGTATCCTGAGAAGTTGCCTCTGAGTAACTTAATGTGTGCCAGGAAATTGATGCCTGCCAGCAGCATAAAGAGTGTGGTTGTCCAAAGAATCAAGGGTGAGTGAGCCCAAAATGCCATCGAACTGTTTTTGGTAGAGAATCCCCCGGTAGACATGGTGGAAAAAGCATGGTTGAGTGCATCAAACAAACTCATTCCTTCCGCCCACAAAAGCAACATATCAATCACCGTCAGGAGAAGATAAACAGCCCATATCTTGACTGCAGTATCTTTAATCTTTGCACTCATTTTGTCCAGTTTTGTTCCCGTAGATTCTGCCTTGAAAAGTGCCATGGATCCTGTAGGGTTGATAAGAGAGAGTAGGCCTACACCCAAGACAATGATCCCCATACCGCCCAACCAGTGCATCAGACTACGCAACAGTAGAATATGCTTGGGTAGATCTTCAATGTCTGCATAGATGGTGGCTCCTGTTGTGGTAAATCCACTCACTGACTCAAAAAAACCATCCACAAAACCCACATGGGTTGAGAGCATCAGGGGTATTGCGCCCATCACCCCCAGCAACAGCCAGATGAGATTGACCGTCAGGATCGCATCTTTGATTCTCATTTTCACCTGATGCTTTAAAAGGGTGATAAAAATCATGAGGGAGCCTATGAATAATCCAAGATCAAAAAGCATGAATGCATTGGTATTTTCATTGAGAAAAATGCCCACAAAAAGAGGCAAAGCGAAAAACACAGACAGAAACATTCCAATCAAAGCAATCACTTTGATGCTATTTTTTAAAGCGAGGAGATCCACTGATAGGCCTCTTTCTCTCTCTCAATAGTGGTGACTAGGAAGAGTGTGTCTTCTTCTCCCAGTATCGTTTCCGGAGTCGCCACAGACAGGTCACCCTGATGTTCAATCAGCAAGGTACCATCGCCTTGATATACTTTTCCGATTGACTGACCGATTAAAGAGCATAGAGATCGAATCTTTCTATACAATAAGATACCTTTTCCCCCACAAAAGTGCTTTGTCTCTATGGTGCCTTGAGCAGAAAGACTCTCGAGTATCACATAATAGGCACTGATACGAGGGCCTCTGGCAACAATAATACCCAACTGATGCATCAGGGCATAATATTTTGGATCATTGTTGATGGCTACAACTTTGGGAATATCATATTCTTTGGCTTGAAGTGCACGAATAATGTTGGATTCGTCTTGGGCACTGGCCATGATAGCCATATCGGCACTGATCAGGTTCTCCTCTTCGTAGAGAATACCCTCATCATAGCTACTATTGATAATCAGTGCCTTCTCTTGTAATATCTCGGAGGCATTTTTACAGTGCGTAATATCTTTTTCTACCAATTTGACATTGACCCCCTCGTCAATCAGCACTTTGGCAATTTCTACGCCTAAGGTTTTGGCACCGAAAATAACAGCATTTTTGATCTTGGCTGGCATATGAAGATCAAGTTCACCATACAAGTTCTCCAATATTGTGCCATCTCCGAGGAAATAAAGCAGATCATTGTGCCTGATAAACTCCTCTGTGTTGGGTACAAAAAACTGTTTCTCTCTTTCAATACCTACAATCTTAATTCTTTCATTTTCAAACTGCGCGACCTGTTTCTCTTCGTGTTTTGGGTTGTCCACTTTGATGGAAACCAGTTGACTGCGTGCCTTTGCAAAGCTCTTGACATTATTTGCTTCAGGGTGTTTCAATAAGGCGCGTATCTTCTCGGCAGCCAATTGAAAGGGGAATACCCGCTCAAGGTTACCAAAGCTAGAGAGTGTCTGGCTTTCTGTAAAATAGCTGTTGCGCAAGCGGATGATCTTTTTTTCGACTTC
>JALVVQ010000230.1 GCA_027023325.1 Campylobacteraceae bacterium
CCCTAGAATAAAAGAACAAATCAATCAAAAAAGGATAGCTATGGCACGAGTAGTAATCATGGGTGGTGGTGTTTCAGGACATACAGCCGCTTCATTTTTGGCTAAATGGCTTGGGAAAGATCACGAAGTCGTTGTGGTCACACCCAACTCACTATGGAACTGGATTCCTTCCAATATCTTCGTCGGTGTGGGCGAAATGACAAAAGAGGATGTGACCTTTGCATTGGCACCGGTATACAAAAAAGCAGGCATTGACTATCGTCAGGCAAAGGCGATTTCTGTACATCCAGAAGGCAAAGAAGGCAGCGATGCTGCATTCATCACTATCGAATATACAGGTCAGGACAAAGAAGGCCAAAGCGAAGAGCTGACCTACGACTACCTGATCAATGCTACTGGCCCCAAGCTCAACTTTGATGCTACCCCAGGTCTGGGTGACGGCAAAGGTGGATTGGGTGAGCACACTGTCTCTGTCTGTACAGCAGACCATGCCATCCATGCTGCTCATGAGCTCAAAGCAGTGATTGAAGAAATGAAAGCCGGCGCTGAGAAGAAATTCCTCATTGGTCTGGGACACGGTATGTGTACCTGTCAGGGAGCAGCCTTTGAGTACATCTTCAATGTCGAACATGAGCTTAAAAAGCACGGCGTGAGAGACAAAGCTACCATCACTTACATTACCAATGAGTATGAACTCGGAGACTTTGGTGTAGGCGGGATGCATATCAAGGCTGGCGGTTATGTCACCAGTGGAAAGGTCTTTGCCGAATCTCTCTATGTGGAGAGAGGCGTCAGATGGATCAAGCGCGTGCATGTCAACAAAGTCGAAGCAGACAAAGTGCATTTCGAGAGATTGGACGGTACCATGGGTGAAGAGACTTATGACTTCGCAATGTTGATTCCACCTTTTGCCGGAGCAGGACTGACAGCTGTCGCCAAAGATGGCTCAGATATGTCAAGCACTATCTTTGCACCCAACACCATGATGAAGGTCGATGCAGACTACGAAAGTGGTGCCAGAGGATTTGAAAACTGGTCTCCAAAAGACTGGCCAAGTACACTGCAGAACCCTACCTATGACAATATGTTTGCTGTTGGTATCGCTTTTGCACCGCCACACTTCATCTCCAAGCCTATGAGCTCACCCAACGGTACAGCCATCAACCCTACCCCACCAAGAACAGGTATGCCAAGTGCCATGATGGGCAAAGCAGTCGCTGCGAGTATCAGAGATATGATCAACGGTGTGGCTGACAAACCTACACACACAGCCAACATGGCAGAGATGGGCGCAGCCTGTGTCGCCAGTGCAGGAAAAAGTTTCCTCAACGGAAGTGCTGTTTCCATGACCATGTATCCCGTTGTACCTGACTTCGACAAATATGAGTTTGGTAGAGACCTCAATGGTACTTTCGGCACCATCGGACTGGCAGGACACTGGGTCAAGATTCTCTTACACCATGGATTCCTCTGGAAAGCCAAGCTTAAGCCGGGCTGGACACTCATCCCAGAGTAACAGACAAGAACAGACAAAAAATACAATAAGGAGAAACTATGAGACATATCGAACAGTATGAGCAGAGCGGATACACACCAATACCGGGAAAATTTACACTCTTTTTGAGAAGATGTATCCTTTGGCAGATCATCCAGTTTGCCTGGATCAACCTCAAGATGACGATTCTCATCGTCAAATCACACCACTAAACACCGCGACTGCAGCTCTTTGCGAGCTGCAGCACCTCCCCTTTTCTATTCAACTTATCCAAACAGATATTAGACTATAATAACTGCATGAAACCTGTATCATTTTTAAGCAACTCCCCTCAGATAGAACGGATCATCAAAGGCTTGACACTAACCCGATCACTCAAGGTCTCTTCTATTCTCTTTGGGGCACCCTTTACGGGGAAGAAAAGTTTGGTGGAAAGTATTTTCCCTCAGGCCACCTATGTGGATGCCAGCCAGCCCGACGCACTCTCTCA
>JALVVQ010000231.1 GCA_027023325.1 Campylobacteraceae bacterium
CAAAACATGATGTGATACAGACCCTTCTGGAAGCACTCCCCTATATCAAGAAGTTTCGCAATGAAACCGTGGTGATCAAATACGGAGGCTCTGCCCAGAGCAGCGATGAGCTCAAGGCAAAGTTTGCACAGGATATCGTGCTGCTTCATACTGTGGGTATCAGACCGGTGGTGATCCATGGTGGCGGAGCCAGTATCAGCAAGCTGCTGGATGAGCTGGATATCCATAGCAAGTTTGTCGATGGACAGCGGGTGACCAGCAAAGAGGCGATGCGTATCGTGGAGATGGTACTCAGCGGTGAGATCAACAAAGAGATTGTAGCCCTGCTTAACTCTCAAGGGGTAAAGGCGGTAGGCATTTCAGGCAAAGATGGCAATTTCATGGAAGCCACAGCCAGAGACAACGGCACATTTGGCTTTACCGGTGATATCACAGCAGTAGATACGACACTGGTCAATAATATCATAGAGGATCAATTCGTTCCAGTGATCGCACCCATTGCCAGTGGTGGTACAGTCGGGCATCCTGGCTACAACATCAATGCAGATCTGGCCGCGAGCAAAATCGCCGCTTCCATCGATGCCAGAAAAATACTTTTTTTGACCGATACAGTGGGTGTGCTGGATAAGAGTGGTATGCTAATACGCACGCTTGATCTTCAGGAAACAGAAGCACTCAAGGCAGACGGTACGATCTATGGTGGGATGGTTCCCAAGGTAGATGCCTGCATAGAGGCAGTACGGGGTGGCGTCAAAAAAGCCCACATTATTGATGGCAGGCTGGAGCATTCATTATTGCTTGAGATTCTCACCAATCGAGGTGTAGGTACCTGTATCGAGCTCTAGGTGGGTTGATAATTTCCAGCTTTGTTATACTTCTTGTAGTTTTTTTCTTAAAAGTGCATTGATAAGTGTTTGATATGGTACTTTTTGCTCACTGGCAAGTTTTTTGAAAAATAGGACTATGTCGTTATCTAGTCTTAATGAAACAGGTATTTTTTTGGGTTCATAAAATCTACCACGAACACCATCACTAAAATCATACTCATCCAACATTTCATACTCATCAAATTTTTCTCTTTCTTTAATGTTGCTCATAAAATATCCTTTCTTTTTGATTGGCTTTTCTTGCGCTGATGATACGAATGATTTCTTCTCCGTTTTCATCAAAAAACATATTTGCAACGACTAAGATTGTATCTTTTGTTGTTGTGCCTAATGTTATCCATCTCTCTTCAAAATAATCGAAACGATGGTCAAGTTTTGAAATATGCATAGGGTCTAAGAAAACTTCTTTTGCTTCCTCAAAAGAGACTTGATGGTTTTGTAGATTTATTTTGTTTTTTTCATCACTCCATTCAAATTTCAAAGCAAGCCTTTTTGTAGATACTGTTTGATTATAGCAAAATTGTATTTACATTGTCAATGTTTTTGTTGTGAGTATAACGGTTAAAAGATAGCGAATAAATTGCCGTGAGGTAATTTATTCGCTACTCTGTTTTGTTATCTTCTATCACTTCTTTGAGCCCAAAACCAAATGGAGATAAAGTTCCTTTTAACAATAATTCATCTCCTACTTTTACATGGTTAAATAGCTTCTTATTAATACAAAAACCTTTTACCATATTGTCAGTTGTAATTATATAAGTTAGACAGCGTTTTTCCCTATTTGTTTTTTTGTTAATTACTACGCTCTTAACTGATTTTTTGGCAATTAATTTATGTATTATAGTTGGCATAGAAATATGAATAAAAACTGATAGCAGGACTGGTATGCCTACTAAAATCGACATGAAAACAGATATATTAGTTTTATGATCATTCTTGTGGAATGCTTTTGAAATGATACTATTTTTATCTAGAACTTTCTTTAGAGTAAATGTAGTGATAAAGATAATTAATACTTTATCCCAATGATAAAGAAATAGATTAGGATTGACAAAAATAGAATTTAAAAAGCCTATAAAAAAGATTGAAATAAAT
>JALVVQ010000232.1 GCA_027023325.1 Campylobacteraceae bacterium
CTCTCCTACTTTCGATATGAGGTTCAGATTTTGACCGTCGAACATTTCTTAGGCGGAGAGGTGGGAGCTCTATCTCCCGGCGATATGGTCATTTTTGATGAAGAGCTTTTGAGCGAACAATTCATTGCCCGTATTCAGAAGCTAAAGCAGCACAATGGCATAAAAGTAGTGCTGCTCTCCAGTATCTTCAGGTCGTCAGAAGAGGTAGACAGACACGGGACGCTTGATGTGGTGGATGCTATGGCAGATAAGCCTTTTTCCCAAGAGAGAGTTTTTGAAATGATTTTAGATGTTGAGCGTGCATCAGCGAGGGAAAAAAGTACAGCATCTCTTGGGGCGATACAAGGACAAAGTAAGATGGATGTAGGGAAAGTACATCGTAGCCTATTCGAAAAAATCTCCGATATTACGCCAGAGCGGTTTTCAGATTTTTCTGGACATTCATTGCTTGTGGTGGATGACAATCGTATCAATCAGAAAATTCTCCAGCATGTCCTGGCAAAATCAGGTATGAACATATCAGTAGCGAATGATGGAAAAGAGGCTGTGGCTATGGTATTGGATGGAGCAGCACACTATGATATAGTGCTCATGGATATCAATATGCCTATCATGGACGGCTATGCTGCTACAGCCATGATAAGAAAAGAAGAAGCCTACAGGAAAATGCCTATTGTGGCATTGACGACATTGATCTCAGGGAGTGAGATTGAAAAAATGTTTGCACATGGCATCAGTGGCTATATGAGTAAACCATTGGAGGTGGGAAGACTCTATAGTGCATTTGACTATTTTTTGAAGAGAAGCACCCAGGCACATGCTCCTATTGAAAGAGAAGAGAAGATAATACAACGTTTCGATGGATTGGATACAGTACAAGGCATACGTTATGCCAATGGGAATGCTGTGGTCTACATGGAGATACTAAAAGAGTTCATGTCTGTGTATGGACAAAGCCCCCAAATGATGAGAAATCTGGCAGATGACCGCAACTATGCACAAATGAAAATCTTGTGTGGAGACATGAGAAGCCTGAGCAGTGCGATAGGTGCAAGCAAAGTACACACGGTGGCTGATGAGATATATAAACTATTTCTTTATGGAAATGAGCAGAGAGTGCCACAATATATTGAAGCCTACAGGAGAGAATTTGAAAAACTGGCATATGCCATTGAAATGTACCTCAAGAGGAGCGTGCGGTAATGCAGAAAATTAAAGCATATATAGCATCGTGGTTTAGAAAAAAAGAAGCGAACCCTATAGAAAAGAGGCCCTCTTCTTCTGTGCAGAGAGATATGTTTTTTGCCAATATGTCACATGAGCTAAGAACACCTATCAATGGGATTGTTGGATTTACGCAGCTACTTAAAGAGACCGAACTTAATGAGGAGCAGCACGAGCTGATCAACACTATTCACTCCAGTTCTATGCATCTGCTTAGCCTGGTCAATGATATCTTGGATTTTTCCAAGATCAATGCACAGAAGATGACACTTGAGGAGACAGAGTTTGATTTCTTCCGACAAATTGAAGATACGATTGAGACCTATGCTGCTGTTGCCCACGAGAAAGATGTTGCACTGGGGCTTTATATTGATCCCACTATAGCGCCTGCTCTGATTGGAGACCCTGCCAAGCTTTCACAAATTCTTATTAATCTGGTGAGTAATGCGATAAAGTTTACCGTGGCGTCGGGTCGTGTAGATGTAGAAATCAAGAAACGTGAAGAGAGCCAAAAGACGATCACACTGGAATTTAGTGTCAAAGATACCGGTATAGGTATTGATGCCTCAGCCCAAAAAACAATCTTTGATGCGTTTGTGCAGGAAAATACAAGTATTAGTAGAAAATTTGGCGGTACTGGTTTGGGCTTGGCTATTTCCAGTGAGTTGGTTAAATTGATGGGTGGCACGCTGGCATTACAAAGCGAGAAGAAAAAAGGGTCAACTTTTTATTTTTCTTTGACATTTCATAAAGT
>JALVVQ010000233.1 GCA_027023325.1 Campylobacteraceae bacterium
CATGTCGTACAGGGAGAAAGAGAGTTCGCCAAAGACAACAAGTCTCTGGGTATGTTTGAACTCAGAGAGATTCCGGCAGCCCCTAGAGGAGTCCCTCAGATCGAGGTGACCTTTGATATCGATGCCAACGGTATCTTGACTGTCAGTGCCGAGGATAAATCGACAGGTAAGTCACAAGAGATCAAGATCACCGGTTCGTCAGGACTCAGTGATGAAGAGATCGAAAAGATGGTACAGGATGCAGAGGCCAACAAAGCCGCTGATGAAGAAAGAAAAGCAGTCGTAGAGGCCAAAAACCAAGGTGATGCTTTGGCACACCAGACCAAAAAGACGATCACGGAGCTGGGAGACAAGCTTGACAGCGGACTCAAGGCAGAAGCAGAGAAAGCCATAGAGGCACTGGAAGCAGTCCTCAAAGACGAAAATACCACCAAAGAGGCGATCGAAGAGAAGATCAATGCCCTCAATACAGTCAACCAAAAGCTGGCTGAGCAGGCAGCAGCCGCACAGCAGGCTGGCGGAGAAAATGCTCAGGCCAAGCCTGAAGATGACGATGTCATCGACGCAGAGGTAGAGTAGACCCTTTTCCCTACTCGTTCGCGATAGGGGTGCCGCACTCTTTGATCAGCTTCCGAAGAGTGCCTTGTGTTCGATTTTGCTACAGTGATTCTGCACCACTTTCATACCAGCGTCTTTGGCTTTTTGGGCTGCAGCATTGTTGACTAGTCCGAGTTGCCCCCAGAAAACCTTGACATCTCCGCGTGCGATGCAGGCATCAGCGACGGCATCAAAGGCGGCTGGTTTACGGAAGATATCTACCATATCGACCTCAAAGGGGATTTCTGCCAGTGAACGATAGACCTTCTCGCCAAGAATCGTCTCCTCTTTGGGGTAGATGGGAATGATCTTGTATCCGGCATTTTGCAGGTATTTGGCTACCATATGGCTGGCTTTGGTCTCATTGGGGGAGAGTCCCAAAATGGCGATGGTCTTGACAGACTCAAAAATCTCTCTCATCTCTTCGGGGTTACTGTTGACGGTGGGGAATTCACACTCCATTGTTTATCCTTCTTTTTGATATAATGCTGCCAATATCATAGCTAGGAAACAATTAATGTTGGATTTAGAAGCAGTCAAAAAAGCCCAAAAGCGTGTCTCTGAAGTCGTACATCAGACACCATTCTCCTATGCTCCACTACTGAGCGAGATCAGTGGGCATGAGGTGTATCTCAAAAAAGAAAACTTGCAGAGAACGGGCGCCTTCAAGCTCAGGGGCGCCTTTAACAAGATAGCCACACTGGTAGAGCAGGGTGATACCAAGGGTGTAGTGGCTGCCAGTGCAGGCAACCATGCCCAAGGGGTGGCATTTGCTGCCAAGCATTTCGGTATCGATGCGACGATTGTCATGCCTGACTCTACACCACTGACCAAAGTGGTGGGGGTCAAGGAGTTGGGGGCTGAGGTGATCTTGCATGGTCTCAACTATGATGAAGCCTATGCCTACGCCAAGGAGTACACCAAAAAGCAAGGGAAAAGCTTTGTCCATCCTTTTGAGGATGAGAAAGTGATGGCAGGACAAGGCACTGTGGCACTGGAGATGCTGGAGGAAGTGCCAGATCTGGATGTGATTCTTGTACCCGTAGGTGGTGGCGGGCTGATATCGGGTATTGCCACGGCTGCCAAGGCCGTGAAACCCTCTATTCAGGTCATCGGTATCGCTTCAGCTGGTGCACCGGCGATGAAGCAGTCCTATGATGCAGGCAGTCCGATAGACAGTACCAGTGTGCGTACGATCGCAGATGGTATTGCAGTCAGAGATACCTCTCCTGTGACACTTAAGTATATAGAACAATCTGTAGATGCACTCGAGCTTGTAGGTGAGGGTGAGATTGCTAACGCGATCCTCTTTTTGCTGGAGAAGCAGAAACTGTTGGTAGAGGGTGCCGGCTCAGTAGGTGTGGCAGCGCTT
>JALVVQ010000234.1 GCA_027023325.1 Campylobacteraceae bacterium
GCAATGAGACCCTCCAGCAGCGCATAGGCAATGCATTTCACGCCTACTACAACGGCAAGCCACTGGACTATCGCAAAGAGGAGCTACGACAGATAGAGGCTATCGAGCTGGAGCAGATCAACCGCTTCATTCGCGCTCATACTGAGATCAGCGAGATCAGTTTCGCTATCGTCAAAGCGTAGGCTATAGTCATGGCGCAGCAGTATCGTGTGGCTGAGCGTAGTGGACTGCTGGCATTTCTCTTTGCGGCATTGAAGGACTGGCCCAAAAAGAGAGTCAAGCAGCGATTGCAGAGTGCTGGGATCACAGTCAATGGTGAGGTGCAGACCCGGCACGACTTTATGCTCAGCCCTGATGATACGGTGGCTATAGGCACACCGTCACATACCCGAAGCCACAGCGATAAAACCCCGCAGAGATTAGAGATCCTCTATCAAGATCAAGATATCATCGCCATCAACAAACCAGCAGGTCTCCTCTCTGTCGGCACAGCCAAGGAAAACAAGCTTCACGCACTGGCACTGCTACGCACGCAGCTTTCACGGGGCAAACGCAGTATCAGACTCTGGCCGGTACATAGACTGGATAGAGAGACCTCAGGTATCTTGCTTTTTGCTACTTCCAAAGAGGTACGAGAAGCGATCATGGAAAAATGGGCAGAGACAGACAAGCGCTATCTAGCCATAGTAGAAGGCACCCCCAAGGTCTCAAAAGAGAGTATCACGATGCCACTGCGTATGGATGCGCACACCTATCATATGCATGTAGGTGAGCACCCCGAGGCAAAGTCTGCCATCACACACTACAGCATCAGACAGTCTGCCGCCAAGCGATCCTTGCTAGAAGTACGCATAGAGACAGGCAGACAACACCAGATACGCGCCCATATGGCATGGATGGGGCATCCCGTCGTAGGAGATGAGCGCTACGGTACCAAAGGCGAGCGTATGGGGCTGCATGCATATAAGTTACATATAATCCACCCTGTCAGCAAAAAAGCACTTAGGTTAGAAGTTGAACCAGCGCAGGATTTTTACAAAGCATTGGTATAGCTTCTCAAAATATGACAATTTGACATATTTTCACAACTCCGTCTAAAATCTCTGTATAATACTTCATGGAAAATGATAAAGTACACTTCAAAAAGCTCAAGATCAGTACACTGCTTGATCTAGTGTTGATCGTCCCCACTTCCTATAATGATACGACACTGTCAGGTATACTTGAGGCTGGTATGACGGGTACCTATGAGGCGGTAGTAGAAGAGATCAGTAGTATGCGCGGCAAACTCAAAGTGGTGTTTTTTCTCCCTAAGTTTTCAAAGAGAGTGACCTCACTTTTCTTTCGTGCAACCCCCTATCATTATCAGCTTTTTACCAAAGGCTCACAGCATACCATACAGGGTAGAGTGGAGGTCTACAACGGCTATTTGCAGATACCACAGCCAAAATCTATCAAAGAGATAGGCAGGATTCTTCCCAAATACAAAACCCCACTCAAACAGAGTGAGCTTATGACACTGATACAGAGATATGTGACCGAGCGAAATCTCTATAATGAAGGGCTGGACAGTGCAGAGGTGGCTGCAGTGATGCGAATCCATTTTCCCAAGGAGATGGGAGATATCTATGAAGATAACCACTTTAAAAAACAGATCATCCAAAAATTGAAATTCATCGAAGCTTTCAATCATCTCAAGAAGCTTAGAAGCAAGAGAGCGGATTTTCCTGCTATCAGAGCCTTGCATGGTGACACTGGGGACTTTGTCAAAGGCTTGCCTTTTAGGCTGACACAAGAGCAGCAAGAGGTAATCGCTCAGATACAGATAGATCTGGGCAGAGAGGACAAGGCTGCCAAACGAATGGTGGTGGGAGATGTGGGATCTGGTAAGACTATGGTGATCTTGGCTTCGGTGATGATGGCATTGCCCCATACAAGTATACTGATGGCAC
>JALVVQ010000235.1 GCA_027023325.1 Campylobacteraceae bacterium
TATCTTTGTAGAGTTTAATCTCTACACCTTCAAGGTTCTCTTCACCGATATCATCGTTGTTGGTATCTTTGGAAACATTACCGCTCCATGAACCTGGCTCATAAAATCCAAAGTCTAAATCATGGTCATTTTGGCCTGCATTACCTGTGGTATATGCAATAGTAGAGAACCCAGCGTTTAAAGCACCATCATCTCCATCGCTGTCTGCATTGTCTTCAGTCGCATCTTTAGTAGTGACTGTTTTACCATCTAGAGCTCCATCAGCCAAATCAATTCTTAATTGATACTCTGTGTTTGGTTTGACATGCCCATTGGTATCTTCTGCTCCTCCGAAATAGTAATATCCATCTAGATCTGTAGTAGCAGTCCCTATAAACACATTGCCTTCATAAAGCTTTACTTCTGCATTAGCAATCCCACTCTCATCTGGATCCTGGATACCATTACCATTCTCATCAAACCACACATAGTTTCCTATCTCTATAGGCGCTGGATCAGAGAGTATTTCTATGTCTCCCATACCACCTGTTTTGGCATAACCACCTCTTGCACCCGTATCAGTACCCCTACCATTTAGGAGCTGTCCGCCGATCTCTTCTCCACTATCCATACTCAAAAATCTTACACCAGATCTATCGAAACCATCGCTACCTTGATTGTTTACCATGTCAAAGGCAGCTGACCCAATCTCTCCTGTTCCTTGTTTATGAAGAAGTCCCCCTAAAGTCACTTCATCGTGTACATGATTCCCACCTTCTTCTTTTGAATAAAAATCTCCGATGAAATACTCATCTATTCCATTACTGTCTTGATGCGTAGCACATCCTGCATCACCCTCAAGCTTATACGCATTTCCTACTTTACAGACGCGGAGTGTATCACCACCTGAATCGTATTGATAGGTATTGTCTTCATCCGCCGTATCTGGGTATTGCAGATATCCCATTTGCAAAGCAGTTCTATCGATAAATCCAAGTACCATACCACTCTCTTCTGTAAAAATGATATCAGAAAGAATCGGCTGGGCTATTTTCCCATTTTGAAATCTGCCATAGATAACGGGATCTTCATCAAATTGTCCATCCCTAAAAGTATCTCTCCAAGGATGCCAATTTGCTTTATAATTATCATTGTCAATTAGTGTACTTCCTCTCTCATAAGTGAGTGGTGTAGTAAATACTGTAGAGAAGTTACTTCCATCCCATGCAGAGACAGCAGCTCCCACATCTACATTTGTAGAACATACAGACCCTACATACACTACACCATCATGCGGGGATACCGCCCAAGAGCGCACATCATCATCTGGACAATTTGCACCAAAAGGGTTTGCAATCTGTGTTGCCGTCTTTGCCTTTGAGGCAATATCTATCTGGATAAGCTCCTGTGTGTGAAGATTAATCGTATAGAGTGATCTGCCATCTTCTGACACATCAATATCTCCCAAACCTACATTGGCAGCTGCAGCAAGAACTTCTGGATCATGCGTAGGCGCATTGGGAGCATTCAAATCTCTACTACCTGGCTCCACTCCGGCGTCATCAACCGTAGTAAAAAGGGAGGTCAAAGGATTAGCGGGATCGCTATAGTCAGCCACATAGACTGCCCCAAGTCCGTCGGGGCTGGCATCAGCGTGGCGCCGAAGTACTGCAGACATATATGCTTTTTTAGATGTTGGTTCATAGGCAAGACCCCAAACTGATCCAGTATCACCTACTGTACTGATTATGCCTGCAGAATCACTATTGTCACTTGTAGTTGGCTCATAATCAAATATTCTCAAGCTTGGATTATCTGCTGTATCATCATCAGTGATAAGACCGGCAGAGTGTGTCACTGCTATGACTTTTGCATTGGTACCTACATAATCGCTGGGGTTATGCAAACCAATTTTTAATCCACTAACGCCATCTGCACTGACAAAGGTTGCTGGTTTTGCAGAAGTTGCACCATCCTCTGTATCATAGAGATAACTTGGTTTTACAACCTCGACCCTATAATTTCCAGCACCTGTAGCCAAATCAAACGCACCTGCAGCATCTGTAGTACCTGTTGCAGCCACAGCACCACTATTATTATAGGCATTTACAGTGATATCCTGCAGTCCAGGTTCCATCCCGTCCTGTGTTGCATTCATATTATAGTCACGATAGACCGTACCGCTTATATTTGCCGAAAGCTCCGTAGCACCTAACAATAGCAAAATTGGAATTAATAGTTTTATCCAAGTCACTCTTTTTGAACCCATAAAATACTCCTCTAATATTATGAGGAGCCTGGCTATCTTGATATAAGACCCTATGGCTTTCCGTCCCCACTTCACAGTTGGGTTTGGCTTTATTCATTAAATAGCTAATCATAGCAGAATATTAGTAAATATTAGTTTAGTTTTTCTCTTTTGTTAACTTCCACATATTGGTTGACTCTCTCCAAATTGCATGATAAATAGCACGATCACTCTGCCCTGTTTGTGCAATAAGTGTGTAAGAAAAAGGAATAGTTTGTATCTCCAGATGATTTTTGCCTCTTATCTTTATTTTTCGTATGTATTCATTGTCACTAGGCAAAGAAAAAAGCATTATTGGCTTAAAGGCTATAGGGGATTTCTTTTTTTCATAACTTTTTAGATCATATGCATAAAGCACACTTTGTCTAGCCCCTCCAGCAAGTAAGTACTTGGATTTTTTATTTTTAAGTAATGTCAGGGCAAGTACGTCTGTACCTTCTATACGACTAAGCACCTCTTTTGTCTGAATATCTATATGGTAAATCACTCCATGCTGTACTTGATAATCTGTTTCATCAATCGCAGAAACCCACAATGTATTGTCATCACAATCGTAGGTGATAGCATTGATACCGTAGGGGTTGCTTGCTGATGGATGTACATCATCTAGCTGCATAAATATCTCAATTTTACCAGTTCTGGTATCTAGTTTATAGATATTTTTCTGGAGGTTGAACGTAGTAGGTCTAATAGAGATATAGGGCATGGGTACTAAAAAAATATTACCCTGCTTATCTAATGCATAGGTACTAAAATGTTCATACTGTTCCCACACTTTTGGATGGAGTACATTTTGCATCTGTTTCCCGTATAATAAGGCTATCCCTTTATAGTGCTTTTGAGAAAGATCTATCATCACCGGCTGCGAGATGTGTAATTTTTTTAAAAATAAAGGTAATTTCACACAAGAATTTTGTAGACTAAATGCACCTATGGAATATGTATCTTTGGATATAGTTGTATTTTCTGATCCAGATACATGCTGCTTTTTTTTATGTACGATTATTAATCCACCTGCCATCAAAAGGGCCAAGACAACAAATATTGGTATAAATTTTTTCATTATTTATACTTATTTATGGGTATAAATTTTGGGCCAACTGTACATGGCCATACTTCCACCTTGAGATTACCATCATCTCCTATGATAGTATCTGCCCAACAATATTCATGCTCAGGTCTGGCATCATTGCGGATGCGGGGGACATACCATAAAACAATATGACTATCTTGTATATTTTCACTCTCCTTAATATACCCCTCAATCCCATCAGATTTAAGATCACAGCATGAGCCAAGTGTAAGCAAATCTTTATCTCCTTCATTCTCTTTGAATTTTGTGGCAAAAAGTGTCGCATGGTCTCCCCTGCTATTATCACCAAACTGTCCGTAGTTTGGTTCTATGTAATAGCCACTCTTTTTATTGATAGCTGAGACTATTTTGTATGGATATTGGGTTTCGACATCCCTCGACAAGCTCGGGGAACTCTCAGTTACTGCTCTTTTGGCAGATTCGCTGACCGTTCCCTTGGCGTTTACCGGTTCCTGAGCCTGTCGAAGGACAAGCTCACTACCCTCTTTTTCCCAAAGTCTCCAAGCACCATCATGGCTGTAAAAATTCTCTTTATCGCCCAGTGCCATATCGATACGCATGACTGGTCTATAAATCGCATTGTCTCCGCATCCACGACCTTTATTCACACCCACCACACGAAATGATCCGTCATTATAGAACTCAAAACGGTTTTCATAACGATAGTTGCACGCCATCGGCCATTTTGGGTTACGGAAATCCTGCGTAAGCATAAAACCATCTCCATGTTTTAGTGCCCTTACCTGCGGTCCATTAAAGGCCAAGACAACAGAGGTAGAGAAGAGTGGACATCCCATCGCATCGTTATACCCAAAGAGATAGTTGCCATCTTCTCCCCGCACAAACTCCACTCTTCTACCTTCTATAAACGTTTCTGTACTGGTATCCAGTTTTTCTCCACCTTTTTGCTGATAGCTTACATGCCAATCTACGATTTTAGCAGAGGTAATTACAGGCGTACCTTTGAAAAAAACATCACGTATTTCTAATCCATCCGAACCCGTCAGACGGTAAGTGATCTTCCATTCACTTTTTTTCAGTACACTGTTCTTTTGACAGAAGTTTTTCATAATATAACGATTTTGCAAGCTGCGCTCACTGATACACGCAGGGGTCGTTGTCTTGCCCAGTCCGGCCCATTTAGCAGCTGCAAGTTTCAACTCTGTCAGATCCACTACTGCCCAGAGAGCCTGCTCTTTTTTATGATCAGAGAAGGTTGGAGCCACACAAAGATGATCCGTATTTTCACAGGGAGATTCTTTCATGGTTCCCCTGACATTTGCCATAGTGATATCTTTTTTGGCAGGAGTAAAACCCAATTCTTTTTTGACCTCCGGTGCATGCAGTGCAATGGCTTGGGCAATATATGTCAGGCGCAACGAAATGTCTGGCTGCATTCCAGGATAACGCTCTATAGAAAGTACTTTTAGTGCCTCTATATCCACAATAGCTCTGGTTGTAGTATTGGTCACAAAATTATATTTCTCAGCCTGATAACAGCTGTGTTTTTGACATGTTTTTTGTGCTTTTTCATTTAATGAACTTACAATGGCGGGCAAGATGCGCATCATATCATTATGCATAAAAAATTTTCCCTGTCTAGTATCTTGAAGGAAATTTGCATTTTGAAGCAAGATTCTTTGTGCTTCTTTGGCTTGACTATCCAGTTCACTATTTGGCAGAGGAAGAACAGCCTGCCCCTTTTTGATCATTGCCCTGATATCTGACAAATAGCTCTGTACTTCGGGAATAGCTTGATAGATACTCTTTTCATACTGTGGTAAGATAATCTGCTCTGTAGTGATACTGTATGGTTTTATCTGCTTTGAAAGATCAGAGCTCTGCGCCGGAAAAAACCAGTAAGAAACCAAAACTACTATCCCTATCATTAAGATAATTATACTTAATTTTATCTCTCTACTCATTCTTTTCCTTCTCTCGCATCTACAATTAACCTTCCATTTCAAAATGGTATGGTGGCTGTATTTCAATTATGATTATAGCACCTAGAGCTAAAAATATGACGGGGAGCATAAGTAAGCGTTCTTTTTTTGTCAACACTCCCCAACTCTCAAAAAATCTAAATAGCGGTGTCGCAATGAAAAGAGAAAGAAAAAGATGCTGCACTCTAAATCCATAATAGTAGTCAAGCATTGTAGCACCAAATGCCACAAAAAATGCAAACAAGGTCTGACCATAGACGGAATCAGGTGTTGTCAGAGGATCTGTCAACATAAAAAAAATAAATAATAAAAACGAGACCGAATAGAAGCGATAGTAGACTGTTTCAGGTATCATGACTGGATCATGCAGTACAACTATATAGTATTGCAACAGAAGATACAGTACTATAAACACCAATGGAATCACCCATCGTTTGGCTCTGTAAAGTATCGCAAATCCCAGTACAACAAGCAACCATGCAAACCAAACTTCATCTCCCAATTGACCTAAGACAATGTGCGTACTGTTATAGAAAAAGAGCAATCCCAGAATCAAAGAAAAGTTCGAGGGGTTAAAAATATGCCTATTATCAATCCGCAATAGGTGCTTTTGCAGCAATGCTCCAGCAATCACAAAATAGTAAATCCACATAGTGGAACTTACCATCATAAGTACTACTCCCAAAGATGTACTTACGGCCGAATAGGGGAAGAAATAGTGCTCCCTGTAGACAATTTTGAGAAACAGATACTCCCAAACAAGTATAAGAATAATGATACTTATAATCCAATAGAATGACAAATATACAGATGATACAGAAAACCCTATCAGTAGAAGCAATACAAGATTAATAAGCTGCTGTAGTTGAAGGGGGAAGGAAAACATTTAAAAGCACCTTACGATGTTGCCTTGATACGAAAACTGCCGTACAATGATAGAGCACTGTACGGACTTGAGAGATTATGCAGGAACGACAGAGACCTTTTTCTGGCTGGCTGTTCTGTTCTCAAACTTGACAACACCTTCAATCAATGCGAAGATTGTATGGTCTTTGCCCATGCCTACACCATTACCTGGGTGTACTTTTGTACCTCTTTGTCTGATGATAATATTTCCAGGGATGACTGCTTCACCACCATATTTTTTAACGCCCAGTCTTCGTCCAGCCGAGTCACGGTTGTTTTGGGTTGATCCTTGACCTTTTTTGTGTGCCATTGCTTCTCCTTACGCTTTGATTGATGCTTAGCTTACGCTATCTTGGTAATTCTTACTCTAGTGAAATCTCTTCTGAAACCTCTTTTGAGCTTGGAATCTTTTCTTCTTCTTTTCTTGTAGATGATCACTTTTTTGTCTCTACCTTCATTGATCACCTCGCCTTTGACGACTGCACCCTCTACAAACGGAGTACCTACTGTCAATTCACCATTGTCTACCGCAAGAACTTCTTTGAATTCTACGGCAGCTTTTGGCTCTAGTCCCATATTGTCAAAACAGATGATATCACCCTCTTGGACTTTAAACTGTTGACCACTTGCTTTTATGATTGCGTACATTGCAAACCCTTTGTGTGTATTAATCTCTCTAAAAAGTTTGGGATTATATCCAAAGTTCTATTAAGATTTTTTGAAATGGAGAAAAATAATCTTAAGATAGCGCTTAGTAATTATATTGGAAGATCTTTGCAATACATTCAATCTCTACTTTTGCACCTCTCGGCAATGCCTTGACTGCCACAGTGCTTCTGGCTGGTTTATGCTCTCCGAAGTACTCTGCATAAACAGTATTGACTGCTAAAAAATCATCCATATCTACCAAAAAAATCGTTGTCTTAATCACATCATTGTGCGTAGCCCCTGCTGCAGCCAGTATCTCTCCGAGGTTTTTGAGCACCTGGCGGGTCTGGTCATGCACCTCTTCACTCACCATCTCTCCCTCGGTATTGAGTGCTATCTGTCCTGCCGTATAGAGCATATCTCCTACCTGCATCGCCTGTGAATAGGGGCCTATCGCTGCTGGTGCCGCCGTGGTTGAAACTGCTTTCATCTTCTTACTCCTTAATTATTTTCGTAAAATATATAGCTGGTTGAATAATCAGAGAACTCAAAGTAGGTTTTATTTTCACCTGCATCCTGCCTCATATTGAAATTCTTATCATCGTAGCCATAACCATATCTATAAGGTCTCGCTTGGGCATCATTGGTGCCATAGGCAGTCGAAAGCTTATCTATTTTGATAAATCGCTTGACAAGTTTGTCTCCTGCATAGACATCAAGGACACCATTGGTACCTGTCCAGTTTTGGATGGAACGACTCAGACTGTTCTGTGTCTCCTGAGTACACCCCACAAGCAGCAGTACCGCAACTGCCAAAATACTCTTTTTCATGTTTACTCCTTGGTAGCATTATAGCAAAAATTATTAAATAGGCATCCCAAATTTCTGAGTTACCAATGCCCCTAAATCATCAAAATGAAGATAGTAGAGCTTGTCTTTGTCCACAGCAAGACCCGCCAGGTAACGCAAGGCAAAATTGGCCTGCAGGGAGCCGATGTGCATCACGATCGGTGCTGCGATGCCCGCAGGTTTGTGGTCAGAGATATTCATCGCAGAGAAGTCTGAAGCTTCAAAAAAACAGACCTGCCCATGAAACGCCTCCACGCTGGCATAGATCCATGGGGTTGCTACCTCTTTGGCATAGTGGTCCATCTCTGCACGCACGGGCAGGTTATCCGTGGCATCGAGAATCAGATCATAGCGGTTGTCAAGCGCTCGAAATGCTGCAAAGTCCATTTCGAATGCCGTAGTTTCGACAAAAGGATTTTTCTTTTGGATCAGTGCCGCCACAACCTTGGCCTTACTCTTTCCTTCATCTTCCAGGGTAAAAGCGATCTGTCTATGGATATTGTGCAGTGAGACTGTATCAAAATCTACGATATCCACCCTGCCGATCCCGGAAGTCCCCAGTGCCATCGCCAGGGTGCTACCCAGTCCACCTGCACCAATAATAGCAATTCTTTTATGCTGAAGTGATTTCTGCATTGCTTCACCCCAAAGCTGTATCTGTCTGTTAAAGTAGTTTTCCTGTGTCATTTTTTCTCCCTGCGACTAATCTCATGAAGAAATTTCCATGATTTTCTGTGTGTTTTGACCGCCTTCTTCGAGATAGGCTCTATCAACATAGACTCCTTATCCTCCAGCATCATCTCGATCTCCCCTTCAGGATTGACCAGCATACTGTCACCATAAAATCTCCAGGCAATCTCACCATCAGCAAACTCCCCCAGACGATTGGCACGCAACACATAACACCCATAGAGAAACGCCCTGCTCCGGATCAACTCTTTCCAGCGCTTGTGTGAACCAAAGGTTGAGGCTGTAGGCAACAGTACGATATCTACTTTTTTTCGCCGTACCATATCCCAG
>JALVVQ010000236.1 GCA_027023325.1 Campylobacteraceae bacterium
CTGAGAAGCCTAGACTCCAGGCCATGGTCGGCTGCCTATGTGGCACCTAGCCGTCGTCCGACAGATGGGCGCTATGGGGAGAACCCTATGCGACTGGGAGCCTACTATCAGTTTCAGGCACTGATTAAGCCTAGTCCTGACAATATTCAAGAGCTCTATCTCAAATCTCTTGAATATTTGGGGCTTAATCTCCAAGAGCATGACATCCGCTTCGTCGAGGACAACTGGGAGTCTCCGACACTGGGTGCCTGGGGGTTGGGCTGGGAGGTCTGGCTCGATGGCATGGAGGTGACACAGTTCACCTATTTTCAGCAGGTCGGTGGTATCGCTTGTGATCCTGTGGCAGTGGAGATTACCTATGGTACAGAGAGGCTGGCGATGTATCTGCAGGGAGTGGAATCAGTATATGACCTCGTATGGAACCGTATGGGTGATACTGTGACCACTTATGGGGATGTACACAAAGAGACAGAGTATGAGTTCAGCAAATACCACTTTGAAGTTGCCAATGTGGAGAATCTCTTTCAGCACTTTGAGGATGCCTCCAATGAATGCAAAGCATGTTTGGAGGCAGGGCTGCCACTGCCAGCTTATGATCAGTGCATGCTGGCTTCCCATGCCTTTAATGTACTGGATGCACGCAAGGCGATCTCTCAGGCTCAGAGACAGAACTATATACTAAAAGTGCGAGAGCTTTCTATTGGGTGTGCGCAGTTGTATAAAGCGCAAGAGGAAGAGCGGAATAAGCGGGTGAAGGCGTAGGTCGGGGTGCCCTCACCCCGACCTACAAGGGTAATCATGAAATTACAAGAAATATATAACCATCTAGATAAAATAAGCCCCTTCGAACTTCAAGAAAAATGGGATAACTCTGGGTTGATCGTAGGTGATCTGCATCGTGAAATCTCTCAAGTAGTTGTCTCTTTGGATGTCGATGCAGATATGATAGAAGAGGCAAAAGAGGGGACACTCTTTGTGGTGCATCATCCTTTGATATTCTCTGGGGTAACGGTATTGGACTTTGCTAAGTATCCTGCTAACTTGCTGGAGAAGATGATTCTCAAAAAACAATCCTGTATTGCCATGCATACCAACTTTGACAAAACACACCTCAATCGTTATGTATTTGAAAAGATCTTGGGATTTGAAGTAGCCAGTCAGGAAGAGTTTGTATGTGTAGCAAAAGGAGAGTGGAAATATAGAGCACTTTTGACACTTCTACGAGATAAACTCGGCTTGCCTACGCTCAAAGTCATTGGCAAAAAAGAGCTAATCAGAAGTATTGCATTGACTACAGGGTCGGGCGCATCACTGATCGATGAGATCGAGGCAGACTGTTTCCTGACAGGGGATATCAAGTACCATGATGCGATGAAGGCATTGAGTGAAAATCTCATGATGGTGGATGTAGGACACTATGAAAGCGAGTGCTTTTTTGCAGAGATTTTAGCGGAGGAGTTGAAGATTTTAGGGATTTTAGCTATAATCATGAAATCAAAAAATCCATTTATGATGGAAACAGTACCCCAGTAAACAATTTACCACCCAAAGGATAAAGTATTGAATAAGCACCTCGAAGGGCTAGTAGCGCTCTCAACAATCGATAAAAGTGTAGATGCATTTACACCACAAATAGAAGCTATACAGAAAAAGATCGCCAAAGAGCAGCGTAAAGTAGATGAAGTGAGTGAGAAATCAGAAGCACTCAAAAGCCTCATAGAAGACAATCAGGGCAAGATCAAGAGCTATGAAGAGCAGATCGCCACACTGGATGAGCAGCTGAAGTCTATCCAGAAGAAGAACAAAGCTGTCACTAACGAGAAAGAGATGAAAGCGCTCTCCATGGAAGAAGAACTTGCCAAAGAGAAGTTGACTTTTGCCAACGAAGAGATCGAGAGACTGGGCAAGATCAATGAGACAAAAGGCGAAGAAGCTGCAGAGCTC
>JALVVQ010000237.1 GCA_027023325.1 Campylobacteraceae bacterium
AGGCGTCGCCAAGACAAACTCGGCAATAGTCAGGATATTTTTATGGCCTTTTTCAATCCCTGAGAAATAGCCTGCATACTGTGCGATAGCCAGCCACATGATGTTCATGGTTGCAAAGACACCCACTAAGATACGGGTATAGTAGTCGTTGCGCGTTTTGATACTACGCTCTTCTTGCAAGGAGGCATCATAGGGGTAGGCGTTGTATCCAATGGAACGGATCTTTTCTATAATCTGAGAGAGTTTGATCTCCTCTTCGTCCCAGACAACCTTGGCTTTGTTGTTGGAGTAGTTAATGGTGGCCTCTATGATACCTTCTGTCTGGTGCAAGACCTTCTCATTGAGCCAGACGCAGGCAGAGCAGTGGATACCTTCGATGATAAGGCTGATTTCACTGAGCCCTTCACTGTTGGTTTTGATATATTTGTTTTTGAATCCCTCTAGATCAAAGCGACTTAGATCCTCATCAGATTGAGTGGCAGGATGCAGGGTTTGGTTGCCAAGTTTTTCATAAAAAGTATCCAGCCCCTCGTCCTGCAGGAGATGATAGACGCCTTCGCACCCTTTGCAGCAAAAATAAAGGGTCTCTTCTCGTTTTTTTTCAACAATCATAACAGATTCATCAAATGCGAGATGACAATGGGTGCATGAAACTTGTGCCAAAGAATACTCCAGAATTTTAAAGTAGGGTATTCTATCAAAATATGCGTTATTTTCTCGTGAAGTCTATAGCATAGCATAAATATAGCAAAGCACAATCAGACCTTAAAGCGGATAGGAGTACAATTCCAAAACTTTTACTATTTAAAGGAAATAAACCTATGAGTATCGATAACCGTACAAAGGCACTTGAATATCATGAGGGTGGCAAGATTGCCATAGAAGTCACCAAGCCATGTGATACACAGCAGGATCTCGCGTTGGCATATACGCCAGGCGTAGCTATCCCATGCCTAGAGATAGAGAAAAATGAGGATTTGGCATATAAATATACCAATAAAAGCAATCTCGTTGCTGTTGTCTCTGACGGTTCAGCTGTATTGGGTTTAGGTGATATTGGTGCGATAGCCGGTAAGCCTGTCATGGAAGGGAAATCGGTACTCTTTAAAATGTTTGCTGATGTTGATGCCTTCGATATTGAGATGGATGTCCATGAGATAGATGAGATTGTGGCCGCTACGGCTGCTATTGCGCCCACATTTGGCGGGATCAACCTAGAGGATATCAAAGCGCCCAAATGCTTTGAGATTGAAAAAAAACTTCAGGAGATGCTGGATATCCCTGTATTTCATGATGACCAGCACGGTACGGCGATTATTACTTCTGCGGCATTACTGAATGCAACCGAACTGACAGATAAAAAGATTGAAGAGGTTCGTGTAGTGATCAACGGTGCAGGTGCGGCGGGATTGGCTTGTGCGCGCATGTATCGAGATTTGGGTGTGCAGCATCTCTATATATGTGACTCCAGAGGGGTAATTCGAACCAGTAGAAGTGATTTAAACAAATACAAGCAAGAGTTTGCAGTGGAGACAGCGTATGAAACGCTTTCTGATGTGATTGCGGGTGCAGATATGTTCTTGGGGCTTAGCAAAGCAGGCGCACTCACCAAAGAGATGGTTGCTACGATGGCAGACCATCCCGTCATATTTGCTTTGGCAAACCCAGTACCGGAGATTACCCCTGAGGAAGTCGCAGAGGTGAGAGATGATGCTATCGTAGGTACAGGCAGAAGTGACTATCCCAACCAGGTCAATAATGTACTTGGTTTCCCCTTCATTTTTAGAGGTGCACTAGACGTACGCGCCAGAAAGATCACTGAAAATATGAAGCTGGCCGCCGCCAAAGCCTTGGCTGCGCTGGCTAAAGAGCCTGTGCCTTACTATGTTAAGGCAGCCTATCATATGGATGAGATTTCTTATGGAAAGAAACATATTATTC
>JALVVQ010000238.1 GCA_027023325.1 Campylobacteraceae bacterium
TGATGAGTATAGCGGATATTTTTATCTGGCATTGGTCTTTTTGGGGCTTGCCTACACCTTTGACGAGGAGGGACATATCCGTATCAGTATTGTGACGGGTAGATTGCGTGGTAGTATCAAGCGATGGGTAGATATCTTTGCCGGGGTGATGGCATTGTCAATCCTGCTTTTCGCTTTGTACTATAGTTGGGATTTTATGATAGAATCCCATGAAATGGGTATGCTCTCGGAGGGGGTTTCTGAGACGCCACTCTATTTGACGCAGATTCCTCTGGTGAGTGGTTTGGCATTGTTTGCTTTTTCTATGTTCATCTTTGTTTTGCGAAAGGTTAGCAATGATCGCTGATCCGCTTTTGCTCTCTGTGGTCTTGATGGCCATTATGTTTTTCTTTTTGCTGAGTTCTATTTGGATAGGGGCATCGCTCATGCTGACAGGTATGGCAGGGATGCTGCTCTATGAGCACCATCTTCCTCCTACCATCAGCCTCTTTCAAAAAGCAGGGGATCTGCTGGCAGGCTCACTTTATGATTCGCTCAATTCCTGGTCACTGGCAGCACTGCCGATGTTTATCCTGATGGGGGAGATACTGTACCACTCCTCTATCTCCACGCGTCTGCTCAACGGTCTCATGCCTTGGCTGACGCATATCCCCGGTAGATTGCTACATGTCAATGTGGCGGCCTGCTCGCTCTTTGCAGCGGTGTCGGGCTCTTCGGCTGCGACGACTGCCACCGTAGGCAAGATCACACTCTCTGAGCTCAAAAGCAGAGGCTATAGCAAAAAGCTGGCACTGGGCTCACTGGCAGGCAGTGGTACGCTGGGATTCTTGATCCCTCCGAGCCTGATCATGATCATTTACGGTGTACTCTCGGATGTCTCTATCGGCAAGCTTTTTATCGCCGGGATCCTTCCTGGGCTACTGCTAGGGAGTGCCTACTCTGTCTATATCATGTTTATCGCTTCGATAGACAGGAGTGTGGTACCCGAGCAAAGAGAACAGTTTACGATGAAGGCGCGTTTTGCCTCTATCAAAGAGTTGATCCCGATCTTCTCTCTGATTGGACTGGTATTGGGCAGTATCTATGGTGGCTTCGCGACACCGACAGAGGCTGCGGCTCTGGGGGTGGTCGGTGCGATTTTGCTGGCACTCTACTTCCGGAGCTTCAGTTGGCAGATATTTAAAGATTCGCTGTTTAATGCTGTCAAGACCACGGTGATGATCAGTTTTATTATTGCAGGGGCAAGTTTCCTCTCTCAAGTGGTGGGATTTTTGGGGATAGCCAGAGCGATCAGTACCTATATCGCCAGTCTGGGGCTCTCTCCTTATATGCTAATCCTAGTGATTGGAATCATGTATATCTTTCTTGGGATGATTTTGGATGGGATCTCGATCGTGGTGATGACGCTTCCAATTGTATTGCCCATCATCGTGACAGCGGGATTTGATCCGCTGTGGTTTGGTATCTTTCTGGTCTTTATGGTGGAGTTGAGTCAGATCACTCCGCCTGTAGGCTTCTCGCTCTTTGTGATCCAGAGTATCTCAGGGGAGGATATTAGCTATATCCTCAAGGCGACTTTCCCTTTCTTTGTGATTATGATTCTGATTGTGGTGGTGGTGACACTCTTCCCTGAGATTGCGACCTATCTGCCGCAGTATATGATAGGGAAATAGATATGGGCGGACAAAAAATATTAGTAGAGGTATCCACATGCTGAAACTCAACTGCGATATGGGTGAAGGGATGGCGTATGATGCGCAAATCATGCCCCTGATCGATATGGCCAATCTCGCCTGCGGTGCGCATGCAGGGTCAGAGGCGTTGATGCATAGCAATGTCCTGCTGGCAAAGCAGCATGGCGTCCAGATCGGCGCCCATCCGAGCTATCCGGATCGTGCCAACTTTGGGCGTGTTTCTATGCAGATTGGTCCTGAGA
>JALVVQ010000239.1 GCA_027023325.1 Campylobacteraceae bacterium
CCCACCGGTGGTCATAGTAATATGGCTAGCCAGGTAAACCCTGTCCGCAGCAAGAGACACCAGGTATAAGCCTCACGCTTTAGTGTGTCTCGCTTGAGCGGCATGGCAACATGTCGCCTAGATAAATTACTACCCAAGACAGAACCCGGCTTATCGCTGTACCTTTTTAACCTGTATTATGCAATGAGATTTATTGATCCTATTGCATAATCCAGGTTATCTGCCTAACAAAGGACAAATATGAAAAAACTACTCTTATTGCTATTGCCTGCATTGATGTTTGGCAAAGTACATTATGCCAAAGTCGAGCCACTGGAACGAGCGACGATCAAATCCTCCGTGGCTGGTGCAATCACCCGTGTAAATCTCTCGGCTGAGGGGCGAATCGCTGGAGAGGGTGTGGTGATACAGATCGATGATGCGATGGATCGTGCGAGTCTGACTTCCTCTCAGGCATCGCTGATGCTTTTTCGGGAGACGCTGGAGATCAACAGTGAGATACTCAAAGGACTCGAAGAGACCTATCGCCTCAAGAGAGGTTACTTTGACCGTGTCAATGCACTCACCACCAGTACCAAGACACAAAAAGACAACGCCTACAGCGCCTTTGTCGCAGCCAAAAACCAACTGCTGGCCACCAAAGAAAAAGTAGCCAACCTCAAAAAGCAGATACTGGACCTGGAGTACAAGATCAAGATGCTCCAGGACAGCATCGCCAAAAAATCGATTCATCTTAAAGGCAGATACCTCTACAAGATCATGGTCAGAGCCGGAGAGTTTGCCTCTCCCGGTATGCCTCTGGCTATCGCTGATGATCTAAGCAAAGCAAAACTTACCATTTATCTCGACCGTGATGAGCTTCAGGATATCAAGAAGAAGAGAGTCTATATCGATGGAGAGGAGGAGGGTATCGCCATCTCCCGTATCTGGAGGGAAACAGATGAGAAGTTCATCTCTGCCTACCGTGCTGAGATTATCTTGGAGCCGAAGTATCCTTTCTCTTCTCTTCTGAAGGTTGAGGTCAAATGATCCGTACTGCCTGTCCGCTGGATTGCTATGATGCCTGTGCGATCACCTGCGATCCCAGCTATCCGACCAGACTCGTAGCCACACCGACCCATCCGACCAGCAATGGTGCACTCTGTGCTCTGCTCAACAAACATATGCACGAAACCCCCCGGATAGAGAAACCCAGAGTTAATGGCGAAGAGGTGAGCATGGAGGTAGCGCTCGATGCTGCTGCGGCTGCACTCTCTCAGAGTCCTTTGCTACAATGGCGAGGATCGGGGCATCTGGGTGTCATGCAGAGTGTGACCAATCTGCTGATAGCCAAACTGGGTGGTACGCGTACCTATGGCAGCCTCTGCGATGGTGCAGGCCAGGCAGGGATACTGGCAGGCAGAGGGTACAACCGTCAGCTGCCTCCTGAGCAGATCGCCAAAGCCGATGTGGTAGTGGTCTGGGGGCGCAATCTCACTGTGACCAACTCCCATATCATGCCCTATATCAAAGGCAAAAAGCTCATCGTTATCGATCCTGTCCAGACCCGTATCGCCAAACAGGCAGATATTCACCTACAGATACAGCCCCGTAGTGATTTTATGCTTGCGATTATGCTGGCGCGTTTTGTGGCGATGGAAAATGCAGAGGATGAGGCATGGCTAGAGGCGCATGCGGAGGATTTTGAGGATTTTTATGAGTTTACGCAGGAGTTTCGTATGGTGCAGGCACTGCGTGATATCGGGATAGACACACAGCAGGTCGGAGATGTCCTCTCACTCCTGTTGGGGCAGAGAGTGGTCTTTCTCGTGGGTGCAGGGCCGCAAAAATACAGTCAGGGTCATGCTGTCTTTCATGCGATCGATTCGCTGGCGGCCGCACTGGGACTCTTTGGCAAAGAGGGGTGTGGGGTCAGCTATCTAGGCAATACAACACAGGGCTTTGAGAATCCATTCAAGATAGATGTCGATGAGGTCTCGATCGTTACCACGCCTTTTGAGAAATTCAAAACCGTGCTGGTACGAGGCGGAAACCCCGCAGGCTCTATGCCATGTACCAACAAGGTGGTCTCCTCCTTGAAACAGGTAGCGAATCTGATCTACTTTGGACTGCATGAAAACGAGACCAGTTTTCTGGCAGATATCATTATCCCTGCCAAGACCTTCCTGGAGAAAGAGGATATCCGTCTCTGCTACGGCCATCATTACATCGAAGATATGCACAAAGTAGTTGACAGTGATATCGGTATCAGTGAGTATGCGTTTGTGGCGGCGATGTTTGAGAGACTGGGACTGGAAGGACTAGAGAGTGAGCAGGCCTATCTGAAAATCTGGAGAGACCAATATGCCACTGCCAACGACTATGCCGTGCTGCCTGATTATGAAGAGACCCCTTATCGGGAGGGCTTCGGTGAGGGGAGTGATGAGAAGTTTGTCTTTGTCGATGAGTATGAGGACGATTTTGACGAAGAGGTAGAGGAAGGGGGCTACTGGCTACTCTCACCCAAGCCATCCAAGTCTCTCAATACCCAATTTGTCCGAGGAGAGCAGGTGCTTCTGTCTCCTTCTTGTGGATTTCAAGAGGGCGAGAGGGTACGGGTCTACTCTACATATGGAGAACAGCAGTTTGATGTCAAGTTCAGTGTTGATCTGAGAGAAGACTGTGTAGTGATCTACGCTGGTAGTATCGGGCTCAATAAGCTCACCCCTCCACTGGCAAGCGAAGAGGGAGAAGGTGCCTGCTACCAAGAGGTCAAGGTCTCTGTGGAGAAGTTATAGCACCTCTTTTGTGTCTAAGGAACTTTTTGTTAACCAGCTGTTTACCGACCATTGTCCAAACATTAACGCCCATACCCTATACTAACACTATCAGAAAGCTACGGAGCTTTCGACCCCTTGTTTGTTTACACGCAGAAGAGAAAATTCCCCCTTGTTTTGTTTACACTTTTTCTCTCTTTGCAGTCTTTTGGCTGTAGATGAGATTGGATGACAGGAGAAGTAGAAAATGAAAGAAAAATTCATTGGTATAGCAATTACATTTTTGGCTTTTGGCTTTTTTCTTGGTTTTATAGAATTGATTTTGAATATTCCCCTAAACGAAACAGTATATGCCCTTTTGGGTATTTCCTTGTTTTTTTATGCCATTTCTTATTTTATGAAATCAGAAAAAAAAGAGTGGATATGTCAAAAATGTGATACCACTTTGGTTAGAGAGCAAATTAAATTTGGATTATGTCCTGTTTGTGGCACAAAAGTAAAAGATTTTAGGGGCATGGGATTTTATGGAGGAATGTATAATTCTGGATTTTAGAAGTAGGTATGCCAAAACCCTTTTTATGGAGAGACGATGAAGCGCAACATATACTTTATTGATGCATTTGCAGATACGCTATTTTCAGGAAATCCAGCTGCCGTATTGCTATTGGACAAGTGGTTAGACAAGGCATTGATGCAGTCTATTGCTGCAGAAAATAATCTCTCCGAGACGGCTTTTGTCGTCGAAGAGGAGAATAAGTAGCATATGCGATGATTATCTTCTCAGCAATTCTAGGTATCGGCGTTGGAATTGCCGGAGCGAAGTTTATCGGATAATGAAACAATTGCACAAACATATCGTAAATGGACGCATACTGAAAGCCAACGGGAGTTGGCTGTATTGTGATGTATGCAATAAAACAGTAGGCTATTTGGTTTACTCAACGTATCAAAATTTTAGATTTGATTTTGACTGCAAGTGTGGGAATAAAGGGCATTTTGAATTAGAATACAAAACGGATAAAGAAATCGAAAAATCAAACGCTGAATTGACAACAAAGAAAAATAGACTATGCTGTCCTGTTGATGAAGCACCATTGCTTACGATCGTAGAGAAGAATATTGAAAAGTGTTCCTATTCTGTGACTTGCAATAAGTGTTTTAAAAAATATGCGGGGTGAGAACCTCGACTATAACAGCAGGATTATCCAAGACAGAAAAATCCCTTTCTGATATGCTTCCTCCAAAAAGTGAGGAACATGAAGGGACATCTGCTGGCGTTGATTGCCATTACGATTTGGAGCTTGACCTATATCCAGACCAAGGTACTGCTTGTCTATCTTGATCCCATTGAGATACTCATGGTGCGTTTCTCTCTGGCATGGGTACTTTTGTGGGGGATTTATCCTAAGCGAGTTTCTTTCAAAGCTCGCGATGAAGTGTGGTTTATGCTAGCGGGAGCCAGTGGTATCTTTGGGTATTATGTGCTTGAAAACTTTGCGCTGATTCATACCACGGCCATCAATGTCGGGCTTTTGGTGACCCTGGCGCCTCTGTTGACCATACTGATCGTCTCAGCTGCCCACCATACGAAACTGACACGAGAGGCCTTGTGGGGTGCCTTGGTTGCGTTTCTTGGGGTGATTGTACTTGTCTTTGATCAGCTCAGCCTTCCGAAGATCGGGGATGGGCTGGCCTTGCTTGGAGCGTTGAGTTTTGCTGTCTACTCTATGGTGCTTGGACACATCCCATCCTCCTATCACTATCTGGCCGTCACACGCAAAAGCATTTTTTACGGGCTGGTTTTGTTGTGGCTTTTTTGGGGATTTGTGTATTCGGGCTCTTTTCATGCTGATGCCTACACCCGGCTGACCGTTTTGGGCAATCTCACTACTTTGACGCTTTTTGCCTCTGCTGGGGCGTTTATCCTGTGGAGGAGGGCGGTGATCCTCATCGGCTCTACCAAGACCAGCAACTACATCTATCTCGTCCCGCTCATCAACACCACGGCGTCTGTTTTGGTACTGCATGAGCCGTTGAGCTGGCGGATCATCCTCTCTTCCTTGATGATCATCGGTGGAATGGCGATCGCTAATCGGTCGTGATACCGGTCGCTTGGACAAATTCACCGGGGGTCATGGCGACAATAGGCTGAAAATGGCGATTGAGATGGCTCTGATCGACAAATCCTACCTCCAATGCCACATCGACAATGGGCATCCCTTCTGTGAGCAGGCGTTTGGCGAGGTTGATTTTTTGGTTGATGAGATATGCATGGGGGCTCATGCCGGTGTGGCGCTTGAACAGGCGCATAAAATGGTATTCACTCAGCGAAACATATCGCGCGATCTGCGCTATGGTCAGGTTATCTCTTGCATGCTCTTTCATGAATTGCTTCGCACGATCTATCTCCTGCCCGGATGCCTCTTCGTGTGGCTCTCCTGTGGCGTGGTGTGAGACAAAACGCGCAAAAAACTGTTTCAAAAAGTCACGAAGCACCCCCTCTTTTTCTAGATACAAAACAGATCGATCCCTTAGGAGGCTACTGAGCATGAGGAAGTCTCGGTACAAGCCTCGATCAGCGACGGTTGTTTTATTCACCTTGACAAAATCGGTGAGCTGGATATGCCACAGGCTCTCCTGGAAGGCTTTGCACCAGGCGACATCCAGATAGATCATGTGATAGCTTCGAGCTTGGTCTTTGACCGGATTGCAAGCATGGACGGCTTCGGGATTGAAAGCGATGATCTCCCCCGTACTCAGATGGGAAGCACGATCATTCAGGAAAAACTCCACTTCTCCTTCTTCGATAACACCAAACGAAAAGGTATCGTGAAAATGGGGTTTGTAGTGCTTGTCCGAATGAAGCACATACCGCACCTCAACATACGGCAAAGCATCATCTTTGAAATATTCACTTTTGTATGCGTGCATCGTCGTACCTTTTAGCACATTTTTAGATTGTCATATTATAGCAAAGAGTATGATGAATGCGAATGAGTACCCGTATATTTTATATTCTGTTTCATTGGATATTTGGGCTTGAAGTGATATAATTTTCCTTGAGAAAATTAGTTAAAAGGGATGTTATCGATGCTGATTCGTGAGTGGAAATGCACTTGTCCTACTGACACGGTACAAGAATTTATAAGTTATCTAAATGAGACGGGTGTCAAGGATACACAGTCGATCGATGGTTGCCATGGTTACAAAATAATGCAACGAAAACTGTCTTTAGAAGTAGAAATCACTTTTATGACTTTTTGGGAAACCTTTGAACAAATGAAAGTTTACGCTGGTGAGAATTTGTATAAAGCTGTACTTTATCCAGAAGACTATTTGTACAAGATCACACCAGAAACGGAAGTAAAAATATTCGAAATTGTAGCCGAAGGCACAGTCACTTAACTAGCAGTCTTTTCTTCAAAAAATTAGCAAGCGAACAGAAAGCACCTATCAATACACTTTTTGTCCGTGCCTGGGGATTTGAGCTGGGACTGGGATCGAAGTTCTACCCTGTATCTACAGCTCCTTCGACACACCATCGACCATCAGTCCAATGAAGTAATATATGCCTTTTGGCAGCAAGAGAGTATCCATGTGGTTATCAGAAGTTTTTTGTTAAGTGTACCTTCCCTAGATGTTCATCATGATGTCTTCAGGGGAGATACTGTTTTGTGTTGGTTAAGGCTAAGGGTTTTCTCTTTTATAGTAAGTATAGAGCGCTCTACGCAGGTGTTGTTTTTGGTGTGATATGCATCCTGTATTTGGCTATACTCTACGATACAAAATGCCTCTTGACATAGTCCAAAGCCTCTTCCAAGTTCTGAAGCTTCCCTTCGATCTGCTGCTCATAGACAGCATCGAGTATCTCTCCAAATCGGATCGAAGGGGTGAGTCCCAGTGCGATCAGGTCACGACCTTGCAGGAGAGGGGTTGGGGGCGCTGCGGTGACCTGTAGTGCTTTGGCTTGGGTCAGTAGCCACTCTCCGGCCTTGTAGATGCCTGATTTGGCCTCGGGGGTACTGCGTCCCAGAAAGTCTGCTTTTGCCAGGAAGACAAGCTCTTCTATGTTGACCTTGGTTGCCAGCCGTCTGATGGCGGTACTTTTGGCTCCCTGTGCATAGAATTGTGAGGGCTTGAGGTGGTGCTCTACCAGAGGGAGGATGCTCTCTATGAAGTCATGTGCATGGGTGAGTCGGTAGAGGAAGCTTCTGGTGGGGGCAATTCCTGCATACTCATGCCCTATGGAACGGATCCTGCCATCTGCTTCTATGGTAGTTGTGTTTGCCTTGCCAAGATCATGACAGAGAATGGCGAAGAGAAACATCAGTTTCTGATTTTCAGGTTCTTTATTGTCGGGGTGGGGGCACCCCGACCTACATAATGTGGACATCACATCAAGTGCCATCATGGTGTGTACCCAGACATCTCCTTCTGGGTGCCACTTGGGGTTTTGAGGGACAGCGATGATCGCTTCAAGCTCTGGAAAGTAGCGTAGGATACCAAGGTCTCTCATGAGCGCAAAGCCCAGCGAAGGCTTGGGAGATTTGAGTAGGAGCTTGGTAAACTCTGTGTAGATCCTCTCTTTTGGGAGCTCCTTGAGCATCCCTTTGTCAACCATCTCTTGACAAAGCTTCTCTGTCTGAGGTGCCAGAGCATAACCAAACCGGGCAGCGAACTGTACTGCGCGATAGACCCGCAGAGGATCTTCAACGAAGGTACGGCTGTCAATATGCCGCAGCCGTCGCTGTGCCATATCCTCCCTCCCCCCAAAAGGGTCGAGGAAAATACCGTTCTCGATCTCATAGCCCATGGCATTGAGGCTAAAGTCTCTGCGTCTTGCTGCCTCCTCGAAGTCCATTTCTCCATCTACAGTAACAGCAAAACCCCGATGTCCGCTACCACTCTTGGATTCTCTACGAGGGAAGGAGAAGTCATACTCTTCGCCCGCATGGGTAAATTTGAGTACACCAAAGCTCCTGCCTACGAGGTTGACGCTGCCATACTGGGAGAGTATCTGCCCCAGACTCTCCAGTGTATCCAGTCCATAGACCTCAATATCATAGTCCTTGACAGGCTGCTGCATCCAGTGATCCCGCACAGCACCACCTACAATGATGGCTTTGGCGTCATGTTTTGAAAGTACATTTGAGATGGTGTGAAGTGTCTTGGGTAGTTTCATGGATGTATTATAGCAGGGAAATCAGGAGTTAGAAATTAGAAATTGAGGGGAGAGATGTACCATGAATGTGTAGGGGGCGATTGCTATCGCACCGAATGAATTAGAAATAAAAAATTGGGCGGAGAGCTTTCATGCACTGGTTGCCCTCCTAGGCACAGTGACCAGCAATCCTGCCACCACGATGAGCCCCATTCCAACCCAGCTCCAGAGATCGGGTAATTTGTCTCCCAGCAGCGTGCCGATGACAACAGCAAAAAGAATCTGTGTATAGGTAATCGTACCTACGATACCTGCCTGGGTCAGAGAGTAGGCTTTGGTCATAAGTAGTTGGGAGGCAGTGGCTGAGATGCCCGCAGCAATGATATAGAGCCAGAGGATACCATGGGGCATGACAAAACGGGAGACCATAAAAGTCCAAAATTCAGAGACCGTGATAGTTTCTGCCAATAGCATGAGCAGCATAGGCCCTATTGTCCCCACTACCATAAATGAGAGCGCAATGGTACGAATGTCATAATGGTTTTTGAGTTCGCGTATAGAGGTATAGGCTAGAGCCGCACCGATACCCGAGACCAGTCCGAGTATGATATCATGGTCGAAATGGAGTATGCCTTCGGGCTTGGCAATCATCGTGATGCCACCAAAGCCAAAAATCAGTGCCAGTACGGCAGTGCGGGGG